>NZ_DASRBZ010000527.1:0-3378 GCF_035653355.1 Mycobacterium sp.
ATCGTCATCGACGACGAGGACCGGGAGAACGAGGGCGACCTGATTTTCGCCGCCGAGAAGGCGACCCCGAGCCTGGTGGCGTTCATGGTCCGCTACACCTCTGGATATTTGTGCGTGCCGCTGGACGGCGCGATCTGCGACCGGCTGGGCTTGTTGCCGATGTACGCGGTCAACCAAGACAAGCGCGGCACCGCCTACACCGTCACTGTTGACGCGAGAAACGGTGTGGGGACAGGCATTTCGGCGTCCGACCGGGCGACAACGATGCGGTTGCTGGCCGACCCGGCCAGCGTCGCCGAAGATTTCACCCGCCCCGGGCACGTGGTCCCGTTGCGCGCCAAGGAAGGCGGCGTGCTGCGTCGCCCCGGCCACACCGAAGCTGCCGTCGACCTGGCCCGGATGGCCGGGCTACAACCCGCGGGGGTGCTGTGCGAAATCGTCAGCCAGAAGGACGAGGGCGCGATGGCCCAGACCGACGAGCTGCGGGTGTTCGCCGACGAGCATGACCTGGCGCTGATCGCCATCGCCGACTTGATCGAGTATCGGCGCAAACACGAGAAGCAGATCGAGCGGGTCGCCGAGGCACGGATCCCGACCCGCCACGGCGAGTTTCGCGCGATCGGCTACACCAGCATCTACGACGACGTTGAGCACGTGGCTTTGGTGCGCGGTGAGATTGCGGGGCCCAACTACGACGGCGACGACGTGCTGGTCCGCGTGCACTCCGAGTGCCTGACCGGCGACGTGTTCGGCTCCCGCCGCTGCGACTGCGGGCCCCAGTTGGACGCGGCAATGGCGATGGTCGCGCGGGAGGGCCGCGGTGTCGTGCTCTACATGCGCGGCCACGAGGGCCGCGGCATCGGGCTGCTGCACAAACTGCAGGCCTACCAGCTGCAGGACGCCGGCGAAGACACCGTCGACGCCAACCTCAAACTCGGGTTCCCGGCCGACGCACGCGATTACGGCATCGGCGCGCAGATTCTGGTCGACCTCGGGGTCCGGTCCATGCGGTTGCTGACCAACAACCCCGCCAAACGGGTCGGCCTGGACGGCTATGGGCTGCACATCATCGAACGGGTGCCGCTACCGGTGCGAGCCAATGCCGAGAACATCCGGTATCTGATGACCAAACGCGACCGGATGGGCCACGACTTGGTCGGACTCGACGACTACCACGAATCGGTCCACTTGCCAGGCGAATTCGGCGGGGCGCTGTGAGTGGTGGCGCCGGTGTGCCGGAGATGCCGGCGCTCGACGCGTCCGGGCTGAGACTGGCAATCGTCGCCAGCACGTGGCACACCGAAATCTGTGACGCGCTGCTGGACAACTCTCGTAAAACGGCCGCCGACTGGGGAATCGACAACCCGACCGTGGTCCGCGTGCTCGGGGCGATCGAGATCCCGGTGGTGGCGCAGGAACTGGCCCGCAACCACGACGCGGTCGTCGCGCTGGGAGTGGTAATCCGCGGTGAGACGCCGCATTTCGACTACGTCTGTGATGCGGTGACCCAGGGCTTGACCCGGGTCTCGCTTGATGCGTCGACCCCGGTAGCCAACGGCGTGTTGACCACGAACACCGAAGAGCAGGCGCGCGACCGGGCGGGCCTGCCTGCGTCGGCCGAAGACAAGGGCGCTCAGGCGACCGCCGCCGCATTGAATACCGCGCTGACGCTGCGCGATCTGCGCGCACAGTCGTGACCGCAGCACCGGACTGGGACCTGGAAGTGCGCCCGCACCTGACGCCGTACTTCGCCTACGCCGCGGCGGTGGTGATCGCGGCCGCGCATATCGCAGTGGGCCTGCTGCTCAAAGTCAAGTCCACAGGCGTGGTCTTCCAGACTTCCGACCAGGTAGCGATCGCCGCGCTCGGCATCGTCATCGCCGGTCTGGTGCTGCTGTTTGCGCGGCCCCGTCTGCGCGTGGGCGCCGCCGGGCTGTCGGTGCGCAACCTGCTTGGCGACCGGCTGATCCCATGGTCGGACGTCGTCGGGGTGTCGTTTCCTGCCGGCGCCCGCTGGGCGCGAATCGACCTGCCCGACGACGAGTACATTCCGCTGATGGCGATCCAGGCCGTCGACAAACACCGCGCCGTAGCCGCCATGGATACCGTGCGTGAGCTGCTGGAGCGCTACCGTCCCTCACGCGAGCAGACGTAGACTCGCACCCGCGGCGCCTCCCCAGTCCGATTCTGTGTCTGCTCGCGACGACTAGCCTGAAAACGTGCCTGATCCCGCCACATATCGCCCCGCACCCGGGTCCATCCCGGTTGAGCCGGGCGTCTACCGCTTCCGGGACCAGTACGGACGCGTCATCTATGTCGGGAAGGCCAAGAGCCTGCGCAGCCGGCTGACGTCCTACTTCGCCGACGTCGCCAGCCTGCACCCGCGGACCCGCCAGATGGTCACCACCGCCGCCAAGGTCGAGTGGACCGTGGTCAACACCGAGGTCGAGGCGCTGCAACTGGAATACAACTGGATCAAGGAGTTCGATCCCCGGTTCAACGTCCGGTACCGCGACGACAAGTCGTATCCGGTGTTGGCAGTCACCCTCAACGAGGAATTCCCGCGGTTGATGGTCTACCGCGGTCCACGGCGCAAAGGTGTGCGCTACTTCGGGCCGTACTCGCATGCGTGGGCGATCCGCGAGACCCTGGACCTGCTTACCCGGGTGTTTCCGGCGCGTACCTGCTCTGCGGGAGTTTTCAAGCGGCACAAGCAGATTGATCGGCCCTGCCTGCTGGGCTACATCGACAAATGCTCGGCGCCGTGTGTCGGGCGGGTCAGCGCCGAGCAGCACCGCCAGATCGTGCTGGATTTCTGCGACTTCTTGTCCGGCAAAACCGAGAAGTTCGCCCGCAGCCTGCAACAGCAGATGAACGCCGCGGCCGAGCAACTCGACTTCGAGACGGCCGCGCGGCTGCGCGACGACCTCTCGGCGCTCAAGCGGGCATTGGAAAAGCAGGCGGTGGTGCTAGGTGACGGCACCGACGCCGACGTGGTGGCGTTCGCCGACGACGAGCTGGAAGCCGCTGTCCAGGTGTTCCACGTGCGGGGCGGGCGGGTCCGCGGCCAGCGTGGCTGGATCGTCGAAAAGCCGGGCGACCCCGGCGATTCAGCTGAAGCACAACTGGTCGAGCAGTTTCTCACCCAGTTCTACGGCGAGCAGGCCGAACTCGACGGCGCAGCAGACGAATTCGCAAACCCGGTGCCCCGCGAGGTGCTGGTGCCGTGCCTGCCGCCCAACTCCGACGAACTGGCCAGCTGGCTATCGAAGCTGCGGGGTTCCCGCGTCGTGCTGCGAGTGCCCCGGCGCGGCGACAAAAAGGCGCTCGCAGAAACCGTCCAGCGCAACGCCAAAGAGGCGCTGCAGCAACATAAAT
>NZ_DASRBZ010000528.1:0-3555 GCF_035653355.1 Mycobacterium sp.
AACACGGTGCGCGCCTGGCTGATCTCCGAACGGCGAATAGTCACCACGGCCGCCGGGGTCGAGCGGGCGCCGCTGGAACTAACCCGGCCGGTGCTGCGGATCTCACCGCACCTGGACACCACCACCGACGACCTGGCGACGTTCGCCGAGGCATTGGCCGACGCGACCGCAGCCGCTTGACAGTGCGGCGCTAGCCGGCCTTGTGCGCGGTCAGCAGATAGGCCGGGAACTTCAGTCGGCCCTTCTCGTCTCGCTCGTGCGGCGGCATCTCGATTGGTACGCCGGGCACTTTGGGCACATTGGCATGGATGTGCGCCGGTCTGATTTCGTCGATCTGCCAGTACTTGCTCACCGCGGCGCGCAGCTCGTCTTCGTCGACTTCGTTTGGCTTGGTTTCCATTTCGACCGGGAACGCGCCCTTGGCGAACACCAGCACGTAGTAGCTCGCGCCGGGAGCCGCCGCGCGGTGCACCGAGCGCAGGTAGTCCTCGCGCTTCTCGACCGGCAGCGAGTGAAACAGCGTGGAGTCGACCACCGTGTTGAAGCGGCCGTCATAGCCGGTTAACGACGTGATGTCCGCCTGCACAAAGCTTGCTATGCTCAGCCCGCGTTCCTGCGCCGCCTTGGTGGCAGCCGCGACAGCGGTGGGCGTGATATCGATGCCGACCACCGTATAGCCGTCGACAGCCAGCGCCAGTGAAAGCTCCGCGAACCCGCATCCGGCATCCAGAACATCGCTGCGGAACTTGCCGGCGCGCATCAGTGCGGCCAGTTCCGGTTGCGGCTCACCGATATTCCACGGCGGCGGTCCCTCAAACTCGCCTTGTTCGCGGTAGACACTGTCCCAATCCATTACCTCGTTTGTCATGGCTCCAAGCTACGCGGAGGCCAATGGCAGTTTTCGGCATCCAAGTCGAGTAGGGGCGTACGCTATCCAGCTACGACGCGTGCCGCGACGATAGTTCCGTACAACGGCCACTCGACCCTCGGTGAGCAATGGCGAAGACTTCTGATCGACCGGACGGTCGCACCGGCGTCGTGACGTCGGCGGCGACCGCGAACGATGTGCTGCCCTATGTGCAGCGGCTGATGGCGGCGCGAAGGTTCGATGCCGAGCTCGAGTTGTTGCGCGACGTCTACGGTGCGGTGTCGCGACGGGCTTTGGGACCGACGTGGCTGAGGCCGGATGTGGTGGTCGTCTCCTCACCTCGCGGCGCCCACGACATACTGGCTCGCGACGACGAGCACGTCGAACGCGGCATGACGCGGATGTCGTGGGAGCTGCGCAGGCTCATCGGCGACGGTCTGCTCGTCGTGCCGCACCGCGAGTGGCTGCCGCGCCGGCGCGCGCTGCAATCAGTCTTCGCCGGACAAAATATCCCCCGGTTCGCCGGCCACATGGCCGAGGCCGCAGACCAGCTGGCTTGCGGCTGGGGCGACGAGGCCGACGTTGACCTCGACACCGAATGCCGCTCGTTGATCCTGCGGGCACTGTGCCGTTCGATGCTCGGTCTCGAGGACGACGGGCGAATGGAGGAGTTGGGATCCGCCCTGCGTACCGCGGTAAAATGGGCAGCAGACAGGGCGCTGCGTCCAGGGCATTCGCCGCACTGGCTCCCGACCCGCCGACAGCGGCAAGCACACGCGGCCAGCGCAGTGCTGCGCGACCTGGCCACTGACATGCTGCAGGCATGTCGCTCCGACCCGGCGCGGCCGGCACCGCTGGTGCGCGCGCTGATGCAGACCGCCGACCCGCAGACCGGTGAGCCCTTAACCGATCGCGCGATCTGTGACGAGCTTCTGTCCTTCATGATCGCCGGCCACCAAACCACTTCCATCGCACTCACCTACGCCCTATGGGCGTTAGGTCATGCCAGTGAATGTCAGGAACGCGTTGCCGCCGAGGTTGGCCAACTCGGCGACCGGCAACTGACCCAAGCGGATATTCCACACCTGAGTTACACCGTTCAGGTGCTGCACGAGGCGCTGCGCTTATGTCCGCCGATACGCGCGGTGGAACGGTTTGTGACCAAAGACATCAACGTCGACGGCCACCGTGTGGAAGCGGGCACGCACGTCGTCGTCGCCATCAAAGCCATCCACCGTGACCCTGCCCTGTGGGACGACCCGCTCACCTTCGACCCCGACCGGTTCAGTCCGGAACGGTCGCAGGGACGTAACCTCTGGCAATACTTGCCCTTCGGGGCCGGCCCACGAGCATGCATCGCCGACCATTTCGCGATGGTGCGGGCCACCCTTGCCATCGCGGCCATCGTCCGTCGGACCGAAATACGTTCTCTCGAGGGTCATTTCCCGGTCAACGTCGGTCTCACAGCGATGGTTACCGCACCGATTCCGGCCCGAGTGAGCCGGCGGAACGTCGAAAGCGCGGGCAAGCCGACAACAAAGTCCGAATAAGAAAACAGGTATCGCAGTACGCAAGCCATCGGCTTGCCCCAGCCCTACCGTCATGTCGCGAGATACCTCGCCGCACTTTTCCGGTATCCGACATAGTCCGCGGGCGCGGCGGCAGGACGTAGGGAGGTCGAGATGTCTAAAGCCGATATCGCAGTCGTGCTTGCCCTATGCGCGGCGCTTGCATCGGCGAGCGGTGATGTCATACGTCAACGGTCAGCTCAACAGATCACCGACAAACACGTCGGCCACTTGGAGCTATTTCGGATGTCATTACGCGACGCCCGTTGGTGGCTGGGCGGAGGCGGAGCCGTCGCGAACTATGGATTGCAGGCCGGCGCATTGGCACTCGGCTCGGTGATGTTGGTAACCGCGCTTCAGGTGACGGCACTGCTATTCGCTCTGGTTATTTACGCGCGACTCACCCATGACCGGGTGACCCGCTGGGAGTGGCTATGGGCGGGCGTACTCGCGGTCGGACTAGCGGTGGTCGTCACGGTCGGCGACCCGGCCGCCGGACACCCGCGGGGTTCACTTGAAGCATGGACGGTGGTGGCCGTGGTGATGGGTCCGCTGCTGGTGTCGTGCCTGGTGGGCGCCCAGATTTGGCGGGGTCGCCCGCAGGCGGCGGTATTGCTGGCAGTGGTGGCGGGCTCGTTCCTGGCGCTGTTCGCGGTGCTGACCAAAGGTATTGTCGTGCTGCTCGGACAGCAGGGCTTCGGGGCGGTGCTGCAGGCGCCTGAGTTCTATGCCTGGATACTGGCCGCGTTGGCCGGGATGATCTTTCAGCAGTCGTCATTTCGTGCTGGTGCGTTAACCGCGTCAATGCCCACGATGTATGTGGCCAAGCCGATGGTGGCATCGGCACTGGGGATCACCGTGTTAGGGGAGACCCTGAACGCTGATGGCGCGGAAAAGTTCGCACTGGCGGCAGCAGTGGTGGTGGTGGTTGTCGCGACGGTGGCGCTGGCACGCGGCGAGGCCGACACGGTTGCCGCCCACACCGGGCTCGACGATCAGCCGAAGGTGCGTCGCATAGCAATCGCGAGCGTGATCTAAGCGGGCACCTCCCAGGTGTGCACCGGCTCGTTGCTGTGCATGTGCTGGCAGTACCGCCGCAACATCTCGGCCAGCGCGGCG
>NZ_DASRBZ010000529.1:0-3458 GCF_035653355.1 Mycobacterium sp.
CCGATCGCAAGCGCGGCGAAGCCGGGCGCAGCAGGTCGCCGCGCGAAAAACCGGCCGCCAGTCACCCCGGGGTATCTGAAGCGGCCGCCACCGCGGCGGCGACCGTCGTCGCGACTCGCGGATCCAGCGGGCTCGGGACAATTCGATCCGGCGCCAGGTCGTCGCCGACCACGGAGAAGATCGCCTCGGCAGCGGCCACCATCATCTTCTCGGTGATCCTGCTGGCCCCCGCGTCGAGTGCGCCGCGGAACACGCCGGGGAAGGCCAGTACGTTGTTGATCTGGTTCGGGAAGTCGCTGCGGCCGGTGGCCACCACGGCCGCGTACTTGGCCGCCACATCCGGGTGGATTTCCGGGTCGGGGTTCGATAGCGCGAACACGATCGCATCGGGCGCCATGGTGGCGATCAGATCCTCGGGCACCACCCCCGCCGACACCCCGAGAAATACATCGGCGTCTTCGAGGGCTTCCACCATGCCGCCGGTGCGGCCCTTCGGATTGGTGCGCTGCGCGAGTTCGGCCTTGACGCTGTTCATGTCGTCGCGGCTGGGATGCAGGATTCCGCTCGAGTCGAGCACTGTAATATCGGAAACACCGTTCGCGAGAAGGAGATTCGCGCACGCGACACCTGCCGCCCCGGCGCCGGAGATCGTCACGCGCAGCGCCGTCATGTCGCGGTCAAGCAGCTTGCTGGCCCCCATCAGCGCCGCCAGCACGACGATCGCAGTGCCGTGCTGGTCGTCGTGCATGACCGGGCAGTCCAGCGCTTCGATGACGCGGCGTTCGATCTCGAGGCAGCGCGGCGCGGAGATGTCCTCGAGACTGACCGCGCCGAAGCTCGGCCGCAGCCGAACCAGCGTTTCGACGATCTCCTCGGGGTTTTTGGTGTCCACCACGATCGGGATCGAGTCCAAGCCGCCGAATGCCTTGAACAGCGCGCTCTTGCCCTCCATCACCGGCAGCGCCGCCGCGGGGCCGATGTCACCGAGGCCGAGCACCGCGCTGCCGTCGCTGACGACCGCCACCAGCCGGTGCGCCCAGGTATAGCGGGCTGCCAGGGTGTGGTCGGCGGCGACCGCGCGGCTGACCTGAGCAACACCCGGGGTATAGGCGATCGACAGGGCGCGCTGGGTATCCAGCGGCGCCTTCAGCTCCACGGAAAGCTTGCCCGCTATGTGGGCCTCGAAGATCTCCTCGTTCCCGATGAGGATCTGGGGGCGCCGGTCAGGAGCGGTTTTTACCGTGTGCGGCGCGATCTCGGGCACGGTTTCCCAGGGTACTGGCGTCAGATCAAGCCGAGCTCGGTGACGGCATTGCGCTCGTCGGCGAGTTCAGCGGTCGACTTGTCGATCCGGCCGCGGGAGAACTCGTCGATCTCCAAGCCCTGCACGATGGTCCAGTTGCCGTCTTTGGTGGTCACCGGGAACGAGGAGACGAGGCCCTCCGGAACGTCGTATGAGCCGTCGGAGACCACGGCCATCGATACCCAGTCGCCGTCGGGGGTGCCGCGCAGCCAGTCGCGGGCAGCGTCGATGGTCGCCGACGCCGCGGAGGCGGCCGAAGAGGCGCCGCGGGCGTCGATGATCGCCGCGCCGCGTTTGGCCACGGTCGGAATGAAGTCGTTCTCGATCCAGGCCTGGTCGTTGACGACCTCGGCAGCGTTCTTGCCGCCGATCTCGGCGTGGAAGACGTCGGGATACTGGGTCGTCGAATGGTTGCCCCAGATGGTCATCTTCTTGATGTCGGTGACGGCGACGCCGGTCTTCTTGGCCAGCTGCGCGATCGCCCGGTTGTGGTCGAGCCGGGTCAGCGCCGAGAACCGCTCCCGCGGGATATCGCGCGCGTTGTTCATCGCGATCAGCGCATTGGTGTTGGCGGGGTTGCCGGTCACCCCGATGCGGATGTCGTCGGCGGCGACGTCGTTGAGGGCTTTGCCCTGCGCGGTGAAGATGGCGCCGTTGGCCTCCAGCAAGTCGGCTCGTTCCATACCCTTGGTGCGCGGCCGGGCGCCGACGAGCAGGGCCAGGTTCGCGCCGTCGAAGATCTTGGTCGGGTCGGCGCCGATCTCCACGCCGGCCAGCAGCGGGAACGCGCAGTCCTCGAGCTCCATCACTACGCCCTCGAGCGCCTTCAAGGCGGGCTCGATCTCCAGCAGACGCAGCTCGATCGGGCGGTCCGAGCCGAGCAGCGCGCCGCTGGCCAAGCGGAACAACAGGCTGTAACCGATCTGGCCGGCCGCGCCGGTGACGGCCACCTTGAGGGGAGTTGTGCTCACGTCAGGTGCTCCTTGGGCAGTTTTGCGTCGCGTCGAAACTAGCGCACCGGCGCGGACCTGAATTCTCGGGTCCGAACTCCTACGGCTTTGCGTTGCCGATGCAGCTGGCGGTCATTCGAAGCGGCGGCTGATGGCCGCTGCCGTGTCAGCGCGCGTACCATAGACCGGCGCCGATCAGACCTGCGCTGCGACGGGAGATTGACCCGATGCCATCGTTTCGCGCCTCACTTCGGCCGGTGGCTCGCACCACATTCGCCGAGCCGGACAGCCGGTCCAGTTCGGCTCCGGTTAAGCAAGCCATGGTCGACTGCGGCGTGTACGTCGACGGCGTACGGCTACCCGGGACGCATACCCACGCCGATGCGCTGGCCAAGGCGCGTGAGCTCGAGCAGGCCGGCCAAGAAGCGTTTGTCTGGATCGGCCTGCACGAGCCCGACGACAGCCAGATGCGCGACGTGGCGGAGGTTTTCGGACTGCACCCGCTGGCCGCCGAAGACGCCGTGGTCGCACACCAGCGACCCAAGCTCGAGCGCTACGACGAAACCCTGTTCCTGGTGCTGAAAACCGTCAACTACGTCCCTCACGACTCAGTGGTCCTGGCCCGCGAGATCGTCGAGTCCGGCGAGATCATGATCTTCGTCGGCAAGGATTTCGTGGTCACCGTCCGCCACGGCGAACACGGCGGCCTTTCTCAGGTGCGCAAGCAAATGGAGGCTGACCCTGAACAGCTGCGCCTCGGCCCCTACGCGGTGATGCATGCCATTGCCGACTACGTGGTCGACCACTACCTGGAGGTGGCCAACTTCATCGAGACCGACATCGACAACCTCGAGGAAGTCGCATTTACGCCCGGGCACCAGATCGACGTCGAACCCATCTATCTGCTCAAGCGGGAAGTCGTCGAGCTGCGCCGGTGCGTCGGCCCGCTGTCGGTCCCGTTCCAGCGGATGCAGTCCGAGCACAAGGATCTGATCTCCAAAGAAGTGCGGCGCTATCTTCGCGACGTCGCCGACCACCAGACGCAGGCCGCCGACCAGATCACCAGCTACGACGAAATGCTCACCTCACTGGTGCAAGCCGCGCTTGCCCAGGTGGGCATGCAGCAGAACATCGACATGCGCAAGATCTCGGCCTGGGCGGCAATCTTGGGTGTTCCCACCATGATCGCCGGCATCTACGGCATG
>NZ_DASRBZ010000530.1:0-2326 GCF_035653355.1 Mycobacterium sp.
GAGGAAGAGCGACACGTGGTTTTCGAGCGGTTCTCCCGCGGGTCCACGGCCTCGCATTCCGGCTCGGGTCTCGGGCTGGCGTTGGTGGCGCAGCAGGCTCAGCTGCACGGGGGCACCGCGTCGCTGGAGGACAGCCCGCTGGGCGGCGCGCGCCTGCTGCTGCGGCTGCCCGCGCCGACCTGAGCCTGATCTTTTGCGCCCAGTGTGCAGGTTATCGACGCGATTCGGCGAGTTCTCCACCCACAAGCTGCACAGTCGGCGACGTGAAGGCCGGACCCTACGTCTCCTCGCCCTGCGGCGGCTGTGTCGCCTCCCCGCTGACAGCAGCGCCGCCCACCGGCACTTCCCGCGTGACGCGCCGAATCATCAGCGCGGACGTCAGCAGCAAACCGAGTAAGAACGCCAGGACGATCAGCCATCCGTTCACGTCGTCCATCACCGTGTTCCTATCTCACGTGAGCCGGGCAGATCCGCGATGGCTTCGTCTTCGCTCTTGCGCCTGATCGCGACGACGGTGATCACCCAGGCAACCGCTGAGCCCACCACGAAAGCAAGCAGAGACCACAACCACTGGATCACGAAATCCACGTCGAATTCCCCTTAGCTGGCCGCGATTTCGACACGGCGATTCTTGGCGCGGCCCTCCGGCAGCTGTTCATCGCGGAGCCCCCGGTTGCGGCGGGCTCGGTGAGCCGGTCAGTGTGATCGGGCCTTTGATTTCGATCTTGTCGACGATGTTCAGATTCGGCCAGGCGTCCTCGGCTGCCTGTTCGATGGCGTCTCCCTGGTCGAGTGTTGCAGCGGTTCCCGCCAAAGTGATGGTGTCGCCGTTGACGTCGAGCTTGAAGTCGGTCATCGACGCTGCCGCGCTGAAAACCGGTCCGGCGTCGGAGAAATCGAGGGCGTTGATGTTCGGGTTGATCCGGATTCTGTCGATGACGTTGACGTCGGGACCCACCGAGCTCTTGACAGCTTCCAACAGCGCGCTCTTGGCCATGTCGTCGGGGAAGTCACCACTGAGCGTTATGTCGTTGCCTTTGCGGGTAATTGAGAGCGGAGCCAGCGATATGGCCGGGATCGGCGGTGGTTTCCGCGCAGCACCGGGGGTGCTGGTATGAGTCAGGGTCGGCACACCACTGCTCGGGCCGGTGACCGGGGAGCGGGAACGCTCAGCCAGCCCGTAGCTGATCGCTCCCAACAGCAGGGGAATCACCACCAGCGCGACCAGCCAGGCAATGCCTGGCGGGCGGCGATAGAACTTGGAGACTTTGCGCCATTGGGTGTCTGCGGGTGCTTCGCCGGAACCCGCCATGGGCCCTCCCCTAAAAACGTCGATGTCCAGACCAGTTCGGATCGCAAGCGATATGAAGCCTAAGGCAGCCGCCGATCAGCGAGCCCTCGTATCGCGAAAACATGACGACAGTCCGGTACTTGGTCAGCACCGGGCTTACCTCGGGCACACTGGACGGGTGGCAGAGGAGAGAAAACCCACCGACCAAGACACGCTGGCGCGCATCCGGGACTTGGTTGCCGAAGAAAAGACGCTACGCGACCAGCTCGTGCACAAAGACATCACCGAGTCGGAGGAGCATGCGCGCCTGCGCCGCGTCGAGACAGAACTCGACCAGTGTTGGGACCTGCTACGGCAGCGTCGGGCCCTGCGCGAAACCGGTGGTGATCCCCGAGAGGCACGGGTACGCCCGCCCGATCAAGTCGAGGGCTACCTCAGCTAACGGATCGGCGCAGTGTCTGCCGGCGCGGCGCGCGATTACGACGCAATTGTGGTCGGCGGGGGGCACAACGGGCTAGTCGCGGCCGCATATCTGGCCCGCGCCGGTCTACGGGTGCGGATTCTGGAGCGGCTGGGCCATGTGGGAGGAGCCGCGGTATCGGCGAACATCTTCGACGGCGTCGACGCGCGGCTGTCGCGGTACGCCTACCTGGTCAGCCTGCTGCCCCCGCGCATCGTCGACGATCTGGGTGCTCCCGTGCGGCTAGCACGGCGGCGGTATGCGTCCTATAGCCCCGACCCGGCCACCGCTGGGCGCACGGGTCTGCTCGTCGGGGCCCACAACACGTTCGCGGCGATCGGGGCCGCCGACGACGAATCGCGTTTCACCGAGTTCTACCGCCGCTGCCGACTGGTCACCGAACGGATGTGGCCGACGCTGCTCGAGCCGCTGCGCACCCGTGCGCAGATGCGCCGGCACGTCGTCGACCACAGTCCTGCGCAGGCCGCCGACGCGTGGCTGGCGACGACCGAGGAACCGATCGGGCACGCTATCGCCCAGGCCGTGGGCAACGACCTCGTCCGCGGTGTGATTGC
>NZ_DASRBZ010000531.1:0-5064 GCF_035653355.1 Mycobacterium sp.
TGTGGAATTGGCCATCCGGGCCGGCGATGAAGTGGGCTGTTCGGTTGTCGACGAGTTGACGTTGCGGACGCCGCTGATGGTGCCGTCCTCGGGTTCGGTGACCGTGCAAGTGGTTGTCGGCGCGGCCGCTGAATCGGGTCAGCGGAGTGTGTCGGTGTATTCCCGGACCGATGCAGAAGCCGCTTGGGTCTGCCACGCCGAGGGGGCACTGCGGTCGGGATCCCTTGAGCCAGGCGCTGATTTGTCGGCGTGGCCCCCGCCAGGGGCCACCGCGGTGGACGTCGCCGACGGGTACGAGCGGCTGGCGGCACGCGGATACCAATACGGTCCGGCGTTTCGCGGACTGACCGCGATGTGGCGCCGCGGCGACGAGGTCTTCGCCGAGGTGACGCTGCCGGAGCCCGCCGGCGGGCTCAGCGGATTCGGTGTACACCCGGCGTTGTTGGATGCGGCGCTGCATGCGCTCGTCGTAGCGGACAACGGCGCTGAAGTAGCCCTGCCGTTTTCGTGGCAGGGCGTGACATTGCATGCGGCCGGGGCCGCGGCGGTGCGAGCCCGGATAGCGCCCGCCGGTCCGTCTGCGGTGTCAATCGAACTCGCCGACGGTCTGGGCCTTCCGGTGTTGTCGGTCACGACGATGGTGGCTCGCCCGGTCACCGGCGAGCAGTTGATGGCGGCCGCTTCCGGGTCGGGTGCAGACCGACTCTTCGAGGTGGTGTGGTCACCGGCCTCCGCGGCGCACACCGATGCCCCGCCGCCGCATGACGTGTTCGAGTCGCTGCCCGCCGAAGCGCCGGCAGGCGTCTACGAACGCACCCACCAGGCGCTTGCCGCGCTGCAGGCCTGGCTGACCGACCGCGACTCCGGGACGCTGGTTGTCGTCACCCGCGGTGCGGTCGCATTGGAGGGCGAGGACGTCACCGATTTGGCGGGGGCCGCCGTGTGGGGGTTGGTGCGTTCGGCGCAAACCGAGCATCCGGGCCGATTGGTGCTCGCCGACGTCGACGGGCCGATCCAGGACGCCGCGATGGCAGCCATCCTGGGATCCGGGGAACCGCAAGTCTGCCTGCGCGCGGGACAGGTCTACATCCCGCGGGTGCACGCCAGCGGCGCGGTCGACGCCCTGTTGGCACCACCGGCGGATCGGCCGTGGCGGCTGGGCCTTACCAGCGCCGGCACATTCGAAAACCTCACGCTGGAGCCGGTTCCCAATGCCGACGCCCCCTTGCAGCCGGGCCAGGTGCGGGTCGCGATCCGCGCGATCGGTACCAACTTCCGCGACGTGATGATCACCCTGGGGATGTTCACCCATGACGCGTTGCTGGGTGGCGAAGCCGCCGGCGTGGTCGTGGAAGTCGGCCCAGGTGTCACCGAATTCGCGGTCGGGGATCGGGTGATGGGATTCTTCCCCGACGGCAGCGGCACCGTGGTCGCCGGCGATGTCCGGCTGTTGCTGCCGATGCCGACCGACTGGTCCTACGCCGAAGCCGCCGGTATATCCGCCGTTTTCACCACCGCCTACTACGCGTTCCGGCACTTGGCCGACGTTCAGCCCGGCCAGCGGGTTTTGATCCATGCCGCCACCGGCGGGGTGGGCATGGCCGCGGTGCAGTTGGCGCGGTATCTGGGGTTGGAGATCTTCGCCACCGCCAGCCGCGGCAAGTGGAAGACCTTGCGCGCCATGGGTTTCGACGACGACCACATCGCTGACTCGCGGACGCTCGAGTTCGAGGACAAGTTCCGGACCGCGACCGGCGGGCGCGGCGTGGACGTCGTGCTCGATTCGCTGGCCGGCGAGTTCGTCGACGCCTCACTGCGACTGGTCGCGCCCGGCGGGGTCTTCTTGGAGATGGGCAAGACCGACATCCGCGACCCGGAGGCCGTGGCCCAGCAACATCCGGGCGTGCGCTACCGCGCCTTCGACCTCTTCGAGCCGGGCCGTAACCGCATGCACCAGTACATGCTGGAGCTGGCAAAGCTGTTCGACGAGGGCATATTACGGCCGTTGCCGGTGACGACGTTCGATATCCGGCGGGCGCCGGCGGCGTTGCGGTATCTGAGCCAGGCCCGTCATATCGGCAAGGTGGTGCTTACCATGCCGGATGGGTGGGCTGGGGGCACGGTGCTGATCACCGGGGGTACCGGGATGGCTGGTTCGGCGTTGGCCCGGCATGTGGTGACTCGCCATGGGGTGCGTCATCTGGTCCTGGTGAGCCGTCGTGGTGCCGATGCGGCGGGGGCGGGTGAGTTGGTCAGTGAGCTCAGCGAGGCTGGTGCCCAGGTGCAGGTGGTGGCCTGTGATGCCGGTGACCGGGAGGCGCTGGCGAAGGTGATTTCTGATGTGCCGGTGCAGTATCCGTTGACTGGGGTGATTCATGCCGCCGGGGTGCTCGATGATGCGGTGGTCACGTCGTTGACGCCGGATCGGGTCGATGCGGTGTTGCGGGCCAAGGTGGATGCGGCTTGGAATCTGCATGAGCTGACGCGTGATTTGAATGTGTCGGCGTTTGTGATGTTTTCGTCGATGGCTGGGTTGGTGGGTTCGTCTGGTCAGGCCAACTATGCGGCGGCCAACTCGTTCCTGGATGCCTTGGCGGTGCATCGGCGGGCCAACGGTTTGCCGGCGATCTCGCTGGGCTGGGGACTGTGGGACCAGGCCAGCGAAATGACCGGCGGGCTCGACGCCGCCGATCGGGCCCGGCTGGGGCGCAGCGGTGTCCAGGCGCTCTCGTCCGACGAGGCGTTGCGGCTGTTTGACACCGCGCTCATCGTTGACCAGCCGTTCCTGTTGCCGGCCCGCATCGATCTCACCGCACTACGCGCCAGTGGCGCTGCTGTGCCACCGATGTTCACCGAACTGGTCAACGCACCGGGCCGCCGTCAAGTCGACGACTCACTAGTGGCCGCCAAGTCGAAATCGGCTCTGGCACATCGACTTCACGGTCTGCCCGAGGATCAGCAGCACACCATCCTGCTGGATCTGGTGCGCTCTCACATCGCCACCGTGCTGGGCAACACCACCCCGGAGGCGGTCGACCCGGACAAGGCGTTCCAAGACCTCGGCTTCGATTCGCTGACCGCCGTTGAACTGCGCAACCGGCTCAAAGCCGCGACCGGACTGGCGCTTTCGCCGACGCTGATCTTCGACTATCCGACACCCAGCGGACTGGCCACCTACATCCGCACCGAACTCGCCGGCGTCCCACAAGAAATCAAGCACGTGCCAGCGGCGCGGGCCACCGGCGACGACCCCATTGCGATCGTCGGCATGGCATGCCGTTTCCCCGGCGCAGTGGATTCCCCGGAGGACTTGTGGGAGATGGTCGCCGAAGGCCGCGACGTGCTGACCGAATTTCCCAGCGACCGCGGCTGGGACCTGGCCGGCTTGTTCAACCCCGACCCCGACGTGCCCGGCGCCTGCTACACCCGCACCGGTGGTTTTGTCGACGGCGTCGCCGATTTCGACCCGGCATTCTTCGGGGTGGCGCCGTCCGAAGCGCTGGCCATGGACCCCCAACAACGCATGTTCCTCGAACTGTCGTGGGAAGCGTTGGAGCGAGCCGGAATTGACCCGACCTCATTACGTGGCAGCGCCACTGGCGTATTCGCCGGCGTGATGACACAGGGCTACGGCATGTTTGCCGCCGAGCCGGTGGAAGGCTTCCGGTTGACCGGCCAACTCTCCAGCGTCGCGTCAGGCCGGGTGGCTTACGTGCTGGGATTGGAAGGCCCCGCGATGTCAGTCGACACCGCGTGCTCGTCGTCGCTGGTGACGCTGCACATGGCGGTGCAGTCACTGCGCTCGGGCGAATGCGACCTGGCGCTCGCCGGCGGCGTCACCATCAACGCGACCCCCGACATCTTCGTCGAATTCAGCCGCTGGCGGGGACTCTCACCCGACGGCCGCTGCAAGGCCTTCGCCGGGGCTGCCGACGGCACCGGATTCTCCGAGGGTGGCGGCATGTTGGTGGTCGAGCGGCTCTCGGATGCGCAGCGGTTAGGCCATCCGGTGCTGGCGGTGGTTCGCGGTTCAGCGGTTAATCAGGATGGCGCATCGAACGGGTTGACCGCACCCAATGGGCCCTCGCAGCAGCGGGTGGTGCGCGCGGCGTTGGCCAACGCCGGCCTTAGCCCGGCGGATGTGGATGTTGTGGAGGGCCACGGTACCGGCACCACGTTGGGCGACCCTATTGAGGCGCAAGCCCTTTTGGCCACCTATGGGCAAAACCGTGCGCAACCGCTGTGGTTGGGTTCGATCAAGTCGAATATGGGCCACACTCAGGCCGCCGCCGGGGTGGCGGGTGTGATCAAGATGGTTCAGGCGATGCGCCATCAACTCCTACCGGCGACACTGCACGTCGATCTGCCCAGCCCCCATGTGGATTGGTCGGCGGGCTCCGTGGCGCTACTCACCGAGCCGCGGCCCTGGCCGGCCGAGGACAAAGTGCGCCGGGCTGGGGTCTCGTCGTTCGGGATCAGCGGCACCAATGCGCACGTGATTATCGAGGCCGCTCCGCCGGTTGAGGTACCGGTCGATGACCGGCCGAAGCCGGCCTTCGTGCCGTGGGTGGTGTCGGCCAAGACCGCATCGGGGCTGTCCAAGCAGGCGGCCCGGCTAACGCAGCACCTAGCCGCCCATCCGGAGCTCGATCCAGTCGATGTGGGATGGTCCTTGGCGGGCCGCGCAATGTTCGAGCATCGCGCGGTGGTGCTGGGTAATGACAGTGAGCAGTTGCGTGCCGGGCTGGAAGAGCTGGCCGAGGGCGACCCGGGTGCTGGTGTAGTGCAGGGCAGCGTGCGACCCGCGGGCAAGACCGGGTTCGTGTTCCCCGGACAAGGCTCCCAATGGCTGGGCATGGGCATGGGACTGCACGCCGCATACCCTGTGTTCGCTGAAGCGTTCAACACCGCGGTGGCCGAGCTGGACCGGCACCTGCTGCGCCCGCTGCGCGAAGTGATGTGGGGCCACGACGAAAACCTCATCAACACAACCGAATTCGCTCAGCCAGCGTTGTTCGCAGTGGAAGTCGCGCTGTTCCGCCTACTGGAATCCTGGGGTATCAA
>NZ_DASRBZ010000532.1:0-5269 GCF_035653355.1 Mycobacterium sp.
GGTAGCGAACCGCGGTCTCCTCCAGCATGTCCGCGAGCCGGCGCGGATCGCGTTCCGGCACGACTGTCAAGTGGTGCGCGTTGACCGCCCTGCGCAGCCGCCAGGGTGGCTGGTCGGGCACACCGCCGGAAACGTGGCGACCGTTGACGTGGTCGCTCAGTGCTTCGGTGTATTCGCGCAAATCGCCGACGACATGTGCCGCGGTCTGGCTGGCGGTCCACGCCAATCCGGGCACCGGCGCGTTGGGTTCGTCGATGCGGCGCCACAGCTCGGCGCTGCGGCCGACGGCCTCGGCCAGAGCGGCCCTGGTTGCGCCGTCGGCGCGGCGGACGTCGTCGGTGGGCCCGGCGGGCATCAAGGCTGCGGTCTTCATCAGCAAGTCCTTCTGTCGGCGGTTGGATAGTGTAACTATCTCACATAGTATCGCTATGTCAATAGGCTGTTCTGCGTTTCAGCACACGAAAGTGGAAGCCATGCCTGATCCGACGCCACCGTCGTCGCTACGCGCCCAGCAAGTCGCCCAGACCCATGACGCTCTTGTTCGGGCCGGCCGAGAACTCTTCGGCCAGAAAGGCTTTCGCGATACCTCCGTGGAAGATCTGGCACGCGCGGCGCGGGTGACCACCGGTGCGCTGTACCACCACTTCCCCACCAAGACCGCGCTCTTTGAGGCGGTTTTCGAGCATGCGCATACCGAGTTGATGACCGCCGCCATGGAAGCAGCCCAGGACGCATCCGACGATCTCGACGAGCTCGCGCGAGGCTTCGACGCGTTCCTGGGCGCCGTGCTGCAATCCGACCTGCAACGCATCTTGATCATCGACGGCCCCGCCGTGCTGGGAGTGGCCCGATACACCGAGCTCGACGAGCGCTACGCCTTTGCCGTGATCGTCGAGGCGCTTCGAGCCGCGACGGCGGCCGGCACGCTGCGCGTGGACGACCCCGAGACAGTCACCCGCTTGCTGCTCGGAGCGCTGAGTCGCGGCGCGATGCTGATCGCCAACTCCCCGCATCCTGCCGACACCCGAGACGCCGTCGCGCGGTCGATGCGGGCCCTGCTCAACAGCTTCCGTCCGGGCTGACAAGCCCGGTGGTGAGCCGTTTCTCCTCACCGCAATTCGGGTAGGCGATCAAGACATGCCCGACGCGGCAGCACTGGCGCGACAGCGAAGGAGAGGCTCATGGGGGACACCTCCCGCGACCCGGTCGACCATCACCGCACCACACGGCCGCGGGCGGGCGAATCGCTGAAAGACACCGCGAAGGTGCCCGGCCTCGTACTACTCGGAGCCGGCGTGGTGGCATTCGTGATCTGCCTCGCCGCGTTCGCCATGGGGCAAGTCGGCGTCGGTGTCGCGGCCGTCGTCGTCGCACTGCTGTCCGTCGGAGCTGGGCTGGGTTGGCTGACCATGGAAGGCCGGCGGGTGCGCGATCTCCAACGGCAACGGGTCGCCCACCGGCCCAGCTCTGGGCGCTGACGGCCCGCGGATACGGCGTTATCTGTTCGGCCGCGATTGCGGCCGGCCGCCTTGGCGGCGGGCACCACTTCCACCGGGCCGAAGAAGGCATCTCGGGGCAGCATCAGGGTCTCGAGTTGCAACTCGTCCGGCGACGGCAGCCGGAGCTGCGGCGGAGGGTCGAAAGACTCGGCCGCTGTGCGCTCGTGACGCAGCTATGCCGTCAGCGCAAAGCGGCCAGGTTGTTTATCGACTTGTGCACGTCGGACTTGAGAACTCGGGCCACCAACCCCCCGATCGGCCCGTTGAGCACGCCGCCCTTGAGCTCAGCAGTGAGATGAAACTCCGTTCCTGGATGGTTGTCGTTGAGCGTCATCTTGACCGCGAGCCGAATTCCGCCGCGGCCGCGACCTTTCAGTTCGATCACTTCCGGCTCGTCGAATCGGGTCACCGTCCAGTGAATGACGTTGCGGAAGCCCTTCACCTTGATGCACGCCGACACGCACATGCCCTCTTCGACCGTGGACGGAACGGGGCTGCGCCAGCCGCCGAAAATCGTCATCCATTCGCCGAACCGGTTCAGGTCGGACGCCAGCTTCCAAGCGGCCGCCGGCTCAAGCTCGGATGTCGTCGATACGTCTACTTGTGCCATGCCTCAATCCTGGAAACGCCGCTAACCGCATACCCGGCCACTCATACCCGCCTGCGGTGACGGGATAAACCAACCCGAGGTGACGGCTGTCAGTTACCGTCCCAGGCGCTAGCCAGTTCCTTTGCGACGTCGATGACTTGGGCCGCTTGTGATTGCGGCGAGTCGATTTCATTGGAGACGTGCCAGGCGATGTAGCGCCGAATTTCTCCGTCGACGCCCGCGACGATCCGCAACAGTTCACCGCGGATCGAGGTGGCGGCGACGTGGACCAAGATGTCCGATGGCTTTGGCTTGCCGACTTCGATGACCAGCAGCAGCGGTTCGGCCGCATGCGCTGAGGCGCGCAGGGCGATTTCGCCGTCGACCATGAACCGCTGTTTGTCCACCCGCAAATCGACGATCATTTCGATGGCAAGCGGTATCCGGATATCGAAGGTGATCATCCGCCCTAGGTTCCGGGTGACTTGCGGTTGCTGGATGTTGACGTTGGCGCTGACCCGGGCGAGCCCCCCTGGCCCCTGGCGCATAGGTCCGGTCTGGAACTGCTCGCCTGCGATCTGGCTGAATGCCGCCGCAACGCGGTCCTCGGTAACAGCGACCTCGAAGAACCGTCGACCGAACTCTTCGTAGGTCATGTAGTTGTGGGGCAGCATAAGTTCATACCGTCTCACGTCAGCGGGGTTGTCGACCGCTGACCCGCGGACACCCGGGAATTCCCGGTGGACGACGGGTGGCTGCTGGGAAGCCAGCTGTCGCTGTGAGAAGATTCATGCATTGCACCGGCGCGATGGCGCATCGGCGCCCTGGTCCGATATCCCGTCTGGTTGTCGACCGCACCACACCAATCCCTCGATTCGCCTACTACGGCCGGCGCCCGTCACCCTGCGAGAACCCTGGAGGTGTTTGTCAGTTCCATGTCCACCCACAAAGTTTCTGAATCCCGCTCCACCGGATCGCGACTCGAAGTGGCGCTTACCTGGATGGGCGGCGGCCACGTGGACGAGCTCGGTGAGCGTCACCAGCGCTCCACCCACGCGATCGCCGGCGTCGTCGTACTGCTGGGTGCGGTGCTGGCATGGATAGCTGCGACGGTTGTCGTCAGCCAATCGGTGCGCTGGCCGGTGCCGGCGATCCTGCCGTTGACCCTGGTGCTCGGGCTGCCGGTCGGCGCGGTGACGCGCGCCACCGCGAGCGGCCCAATCCACGGTCGGGCGGGCGTGCTGGCCCGTGGCACAGTAGCGGTCGCTGTCGGCGTGCTGGTGGCCGAGCTGGCCGGGCTGGCGATGTTTTCCGGTTCGATCGATCGCCGTCTCCAGGAGCAGGCCGCGCAGCGGGCCGACTCCACGCTCGCGGTGTCCCAGGCATCCGGGCGACTCGACCGGGCGCGCGCGGCGCGGACAGCCCTCGACACCGCCGTCGACCAAGCCCGCGCCCAGCGCGACGAGGTGCTGGTCGTGGCTCGCTGCGAGTATCACCCCTCGCCGGCCTGCCCGCAGACTCGCATCACCGGGGTGCCCGGGGTAGGACCGGAAACCCGCGCGTCGAACGAGCTGCTGGCCGACGCTCAGCGGGAGCTCGACGCCGCGTTGGCCGAGCGTGAGCGTCGCGCACCCGAGCTTGACGCCGCCATTGCGGGGGACGAACAGGCGCTCGACCAGGCGCGCCGAGCCGCGATCGCCGATGCGGATCGCGGCCTCGGGGCCCGGTGGCTCGCCATGTACGGCCTCACCTTCGCCAATGCCGGGGTGTTGCTGCTGCGTCTACTCACGGTCGCGTTCTGCGCGCTGCTGTACCTGTTGCCGCTGATCCTGCGGTTGTGGCGCGGTGAGACAACCCATGAGCGCCACGCCGCCGCCCGCGACGAGCGTGACCGCGCCGAGGTGAAGGCCGATACCGCGATCGCGGTCAAGCGCGCCGAGGTGCGCGAGGCGGCCGAGAGCATCTGGGCCGAGCAGCAGCTGGCCAGCGCTCGGCTGGCCGTGGAGGCACAAACGCAAATCGACCGCGCGCAGCAGCGCCGCCGGGTCGCCGAGGCGCTCGAAGCTCCGCTGCGGGCGTCGTCTGAGCGAGTGTCTGCGGCGGACGACGACGATATATACCTGCCGATCGCGGCCGAAGCCGAGGCCGCCACTAAAGCTGCCATGCAGGCCATGCAATTGCCCGCCGGCGAAGAACCGGCGAGCGATAACCTGCCGGCGCAGGTCGGTACCCGGTTAGAGCCGCGGCACCAGCGTGGGTCGCCGCTGATCCCGGACGTCACCAAGGCTGCCGCCCGGTGGGTCCGTCCGCTGGTGCCGGGCTTCGTGGCCCGCGCGATCGACACCACGACCCAGCCGCTGCGGACCGCGCGGCAGGTGTTCGAAGAGGTCGAGGAGATCACCTTCTCGCTCAAACGCACCCGCAGGGTGACCATCAGCGCCGAGGAGCAAGTCGGCCAGTCGCCGCCGGACACGTCCGCTACCGCCCAGCACGAGTCGCCGCCGGCGGCGTCCGCCGACCCGGAGTCCACCCGGCGCGCCCTGCGTTTCCCGGGCCACGTCGACGTATCGGTTGCGTCCGCTGGGCGCGTCCAGCTGACGGCATCGGAGGGGCCGCTGGAGGTGGAGGCCGGGGCCGGCCCGCGCAAATTGGGCGCGCCGGACGGACCGCGCCAGCTGCCGCCCGGGCAGTAGCCGCACGCTTGGTGTCGTGGGGGCCTGAGGTGGGTAATCCCCCGCCGTGACGTGCTCCCAGCGGCCCGATCGGGACACAGGCGACGACGCGGTAGGCAGCCGCTTGCGTCGTTGCTTGCGCGTGACCGGTGACGCTGACCACGCTGCGGTATTCGTCTTCTTGGCGGGGACCTAGGGCACAGCGCTGTTCGGCGCTCGCGATCGACGTTTCCCGGCATGGAAAAGGCACCGACATGAGGCTGCGCAGGAGCATCGTTGGCGGCCCTGGCTTTCGCCGCATTCGCCGTGGGCGGGGCTTTTGCTACGTCAACGGCCAGCGCGAGCCAGTCGAGGACCCGGAAATCCTTGCGCGGATCGAGTCGCTGGTCATTCCCCCGGCGTGGAAGAACGTTTGGATTTGCCCGTACCCGAACGGCCACATTCAGGCGGTGGGCACCGATGCCGCGGGCCGGCGCCAATACATCTACCACCAGCAGTGGCAGGCGGAA
>NZ_DASRBZ010000533.1:0-15489 GCF_035653355.1 Mycobacterium sp.
GGCGAGTGCGGCGGTCGCGCTCTCCTCGTCGACGCCGGCCACGTCGCGGACGATCCGCACTGCGCGGCGGCGCAGCTTCGCGCTGCTCGGGCGCACGTCGACCATCCGTGGTCCGTAGGCCTTGCCCAGCGCGATCATCACGCTCGTCGAGAGCGCGTTGAGCACAACTTTCTGGGCGGTCCCCGCGGTCAGCCGCGTGGAGCCGGCGAGCACCTCAGGCCCGGTCAGCAGCTCGATCACCACGTCCGCCGACGCTTCGCTGCGCGGGTTGTTGACGACCGCGACGGTCAGCGCGCCCGCCGCGCGCGCGTGCTCGAGGGCCCCGAGCACATACGGCGTGCGGCCCGACGCCGTGATCCCGACGAGCGCGTCGGCGGCGGTCACGTCGGCGAGATCGCCGGGGTCGAACGTGTCCTCGGCGCCCTCGATCGCCTGGGTCAGGGCCGCCGGCCCGCCGGCGATCACTCCGCGCACGAGGTCGGTGCCGAACGTCGGCTTGCACTCAGTCGCATCGAGCACGCCGAGCCGCCCGGACGTCCCGGCGCCGACGTAGATCAGGCGGCCGCCGCGCTCAAGCCGCGCGGCGATCGCCTCGGCCGCCGCCGCGATCTGCGGAACTGCCGCGGCCACTGCGCCGTGCGCCTCCCCTTCGGCGGCGACGAGCAGCGCGACGACCTCGCCGATAGGCCGCGCGTCGAGGTCGTCGAGATCTGGCCGCACGGCCTCGGTGGCAAGGGCGTCCAGCCCACGCGGGGCGGCGTCTGCCTGCACCCGGATTACATGCGGCTCGTGGATTGCCCCTAGCCGCAGCGCGCCGTCGAGCGCGTCGCCGGCGGCCGGGATGAGGTCGAGCCGCTCGCGCAGCGCCTCAACCCCCGCCAGGCCACCGACCATCGCCACCGGGCCATCCCCGGCCGCGCGGGCGGTCGCGGCGAGCGCATCCGCGGCGGCGCCGACGATGGCCCGCGCGATGGCATCGCCCTCCGCGGCGAGCACGTCGGGTGCGAAGGACGACAAGCCGGCGACGTCGGTGAGCTGCGCGGGCCATGTCTCCGGCGCGCCGAAGCGGGCGCGGGCGGCATCGAGCAGCGTGGTGGCCGGGCCCCGGCCGTCGTGGGCGCGCAGCGCCGCGCGCAGCCCGGCGGCACCGATCCACGCGCCGCCGCCCTCGTCGCCCAGCCAGGGGCCCCAGCCGTCGGCGGTTCGCAGCGCGCCGTCCGCGCCGATCGCGAGCGCCACGACGCCGGTGCCTGCGATCAGCACGACACCCGGCTTCCCGTCCAGCGCGCCCGCGTGCGCGATGACCGCGTCGCTGGTCACCGCGACGCGCTCCGCCCCCAGCGAGGTGAGCAGCGCATCGGCCAGTGCGCGCGCCGCGTCCGGCGCCGCCAGCGCCCCGGCGGCACCCACGATCACCTCGTCGATCTCTTCGGCGGGGCCGAGCCGCTGCGCGACGGCCAGGATCGCCACCTCTGCCGCCCGCACCCCACCGGGCGCCGCGAGCCCCGGCGCGCCCGGCCCCCCGGCCCTCCGGCCGCCTGCCGCGGCCCGGCAGGACGTCTTGCCGAGGTCGACGGCCAGGATCACCGCACCCATCCTTTCATGAGGACGGCAATTGAACGTTCGGCTAGCTGGCGGTGGTTTTCGCGCTGAGGTATGTGACGATTCCCTGGGTGACTGCGGTGGCGTATTTTGCTCGCCCGTCGGCGCTTTCCATCTGAGCAGCTTCGTCGCTGTTCTTCATGTTGCCCAGCTCGACGAGTATCGCCGGGTACTGGGCCAGGTTTAAGCCGGCGAGATCTGCCCGGCTGTATAGCCCGTTGGACCCGATGTAGGTGGACGGGTGCATCCCCGACGCGACAAGGGAATCGCGCATGGTGGCCGCCAACTGCACGGCCGGGCCGGACTGGGCGTCGTTCAATGGCGGACTTGAGTAGCAGACGTGAAATCCCCGACCAGTCGCCGGTCCACTGTCGGCGTGGATGCTGATGATTGCGTCGGGGTGCATAGCGTTGGCCATTGCGGCCCGTTCATCGATGCAGGGCCCAACAGAATTGTCGTTGTCGCGGGACAACTGTGTGCGTACGCCGATCTCGTTGAGCGAGTTGCGAATTCGCGCGACAACGTCCCAGTTGAAGGCATGTTCCGGATAACCGTCGTTGGTTTCAGTGCCCATCGTGTTGCAGTCTTTTGTGCCTCCGCGGCCGTTGGGGACTTGGCGGGTCAGGGAGGCGTCGGCCACACCGTTGTGACCCGGATCGAGGAAAACGGCCATCCCGGCGACATTCGCCGCCAAGGCATTCGGGGCATCCAGCCGGGTCGTCAATGCGCCAAGGCTCAAGAACACCGAGGCCGCACCGGCATATCTGAGCACGCCACGCCTCAGCACAGCTCGCGGCTTGCCGCACCCACACCGAGGAGCAGCATCACGCACGGCGGGATAGTAACAAAGCAGTGCATATGCCCACTGAAGCTTTTGGGAGGCGCCGGAGTGGTGCCGACGCCGGGACCCTCTGCGTGCAGCGGCCGCCGTCGACACGACGGCGCACACACGCCGCCCATCTGCCAGCGGATCGCCATCTCGGTGGGTCAAGATAGCGGTAGTGGTTGGGAAGGCAGTCGGATCCGGCAACCGAAGGATGCGCGCGGCGACATGCACGCGCTCTCGGCTGACGCGCGATCGCGCGCATCGATCCCGCGTGAAGGGTTGCGGCACGACGCTGCTCGTCGTCGCGATAACGATGACGCTGGTCGCCTGCTCACAGCCGGCCAAGTCCTCGACCGCATCAACCTCCACCGCCACTCCCTCCCCGGCGGCGGCCACGTTTCCGCCCGCGCAGCGGCGGCTGGCATCGGACCCCGTGCAACTTGCCGGCGATCTTGTTGCCGACGAGCAGGCGCTGCGGGATCCGTCGTCGTCGGAGGCCGTGCTACGGGGGGCGGCGCACCGCCAGCAGGCGGCCTACCGCGTCCTTGGACGGCACCCCGAGTGGGACCCGATCACGCGTCCGCGAATCCCGCCCTCGCTTCGGGAAATGTATGACCGCAATGTCGACGCGCGTCGGCAGCTCACCGTGATGAGCGAGGGCCAAGAAAAAGACACGCTGCCCGCATGGCGGATCGTCCCGCCGACGCCGGCCGGCGAGCTGCTCGGTTACTACCGCAAGGCGGAATCGGCATCCGGCGTCGGCTGGACCTACCTGGCGGCGATCAATCTGATCGAGACCGGCCTGGGCCGCATCGTCGGCGCAAGTGACGCCGGCGCACAAGGCCCCATGCAGTTCCTACCCTCCACCTTTGCCGCCTATGGCGACGGCGGCGACATCTTCTCGCCTCACGACAGCATCTTGGCCGCCGGCCGCTACCTCGCCGCTAATGGCTTCGCCGACAACCGCGATTACGCGCTGTACAGGTACAACAACTCGAGCCAATACGTGCATGCGGTCAACGACTACGCAGCCGTGCTCGCAGCCGATCCCGCTGCGTTTGTCGGGTACTACCGGTGGGACGTCGATTACAACACGACTGCCGGTGACGTGGTTTTGCCCATTGGCTACTCCGCGACCTCACCGATTCCCGTCGCGGACTACCTGGCGACACACCGACAGTAAGCCGTCGCGGCGCAGCCTGAGCATCGTCGGATCCGTGTTCAAGACCGCACCCTGGGTGCCGATCACGCGCCAACCGGACGTGCGGCGAAGCCTCATGTTGCAGAAGGCGTACGCCGAAGGGCTGCGCACTGTATATGTACGTCCTCCCGGCAATCTCCGCGATCCGCGCCGTCGTCGAAAACGTCGATACTGACCTGATGGAGGTTGCCGACGACGCCTTCTGAGGCGCTACCGGGCAAGGGGAAGATGAATCACGCTAGAAGCGTCGGCGGACGGGATCGCAAGATTTCCTCGGCTTCACCACAGATCATTCGGATGACCTCGGCCGCCGGCCGGATGGCGGTTACGAAGCCCGCACCCTCGCCGTAAAGGATCTGGTCCGTCTCCGGATCGGGCGGCTCGGCAAAAAACATGTTGCCGCCGGCAAACTCGTCTCGACGTTCGTGGAGTTCGGCCTCCCGGCCCGCCCACTCGTCGGTGAAGCGGTTAGAACGGACGCGCTCGCCGACAGAGCCTGGCCACTGAAAGCCGCTCACGATGTCGTAGGCGTGGGTGAAGACCGTGTCCGTGCCGTCTGACTCAACGATCAGCCGCTTGTGGAGGTCATGCACCTCGACGGCCTCCGGGGTCGCCAGGAACGCGGTACCCACTAGGGCGCCGTCTGCGCCGGCGGTCAATACGGCCGCAAGTGTGCGCCCGTCGGCTATGCCGCCCGCCGCGAGCACCGGAATGTTGGGGAACCGGGTGACTACCGCGGAGAGAAATGGAAGCAGACTCATGGTCCCGGTGTGGCCCCCGGCGGCAATACCCTGCGCGATGAGGATGTCGGTGCCGGCCTCGACGGCGAGGTCGGCGTCGGCGAGCGTCTGCACTTGGCAGATCACCGTGGCACCCGCCGTCTTGGCCTGCTCAAGCCAGAGTGTCGGGTCGCCGAACGAAAACATGACGGCGGGCACCTGCTCGGCCAGTGTCGCCTCGAACAGCGGAAGCACCATAGGGATAGCCTGCGTAATGAAGCCGACGGCGAACGGGCGGTCCGTCGCCGCCCTGATCGACGACACCTCAGCCGAGATCCACTGCGGCCCCTTCGTCGGAACCACACCACCGAACGACCCCAGCGCCCCACCCGACGACACTGCCGCCGCCACTGTGGCCCCCGTGTGGAACGCCATTGGGGCCAACATCATCGGCGCACGCAGGTCGAAGATCTCAGTGAAGCGCGTGCGCAACATGGCCGCAGATTACTACCGACCCGGCAAAGTTCGTTGAGTTTAGTAGAGCGCTACCAAGCGTAGAGCTTGCCGCGAAGGCGCTGTTCTGATAGCCGTCAGGGCCGCGCCTCGAAGATGAGGTTGAATGGTGTCTGCGTCGCTCGCCGGAACCGCGTGAAACCGCCCTCGTCGACCATCACTTTCCTCAATCGCAGCTCCCCGGCCTGCGCCCCGAGCGCAGGGCCACGCTGCGCCAGCGAGACCGGAACACAAATCAGCGATGATGCCCCGTAGTAGAGCCGGCCCACTGGATTCAAGTTCTCTGCGATGCTGTCGCCGGCGAATGGTTCGACAAGCAGGCAGTGGCCATCGGGTTTTAGGGCAGCTCGCGCATGGCGAGCCGCGCCGGACGGGTCAGCCATATCGTGCAAGCAGTCGAAGAATCCAATGAGGTCATAGTCATCGCCGCGGTAGGAGGTGGCGTCGGCCAGCTCGAAAGTCGCGTTGTGGACACCGGCTTTGGCCGCCCGCTCGCGCGCGGTTTCGATCGACGCGCCGTGGTAGTCGATGCCGACGAACTGTGAATTCGGAAAGGCCTGCGCCATAAGGATCGTGCTTGCGCCGTGCCCACAGCCGACGTCGGCCGCCCGGCCGCCGGCGGTAAGCTTCTCGATGACGCCGTCAAGCGCGGGCAGCCACGACGAAACCAAATTCGCGTTGTAGCCGCCGCGAAAGAACCGCTCCGTGCCGTAGAACAGGCACCGATGATGTTCGCCCCATTCCATGCCGTTGCCGCTGCGAAAATTCTCGACCGCACGCTCACGCACGTAAAACAGGTCTTGGATGATCTGGTAGGCACCGGGCAGATCGACGGGACCGTTCGGGTTGGCGAGGCAAAGCTCCTGTTCCTCGGTCAAGTAATAGGTGTCGCTGGCCGCGTCGTATTCGACATAGCCGCCCGCGGCCTGATTGCCCAGCCACTCGCGGATGTAACGCGCGTTCGTCCCGGTCTTCCGCGCCAGCTCCTCAGCCGACAACCGGTGCCCAGCCAGCGCCCGATAAAGACCGAGCTCGTCGCCGATCAACATCAGCACCGCGCTCACCGACGCACCGAGATCCCCGACCGCCTTGCCGAGAAATGCGTTGAGTTTGTCGTCGCTAACGCTCACCGCAAGCTCCTTTGCTTACTGCCGTCTCAAAGCTAAAGCCCAACCAGGCGTGCGGAGCCCGATTTCATCAAAGACCCGTGCGAGTGGCGGCGACGGTCAAAACCGGCAAGAGCGCACCGCATGCCGCGTGGCGCCGGCCGTCGGACGCCCACAGGGTCGTGGGGTCGGCTTTCGCAGACGGTGACTGCCCTCAAAACAGTTGGCCCGCGGCCAGATAGGCCCCTGACCTGGTGGCAGGTCCAGGATTCGAACCTGGGTAGGCATACGCCGACGGATTTACAGTCCGCTCCCATTGGCCGCTCGGGCAACCTGCCGTATGTGTTACGTCTAGCAGAGTACAACGGGGAGGTAATCCGGACGCAAACCGATCGGAAGGGGACGAATCCAATGGCGGATTCATCGTTCGACGTGGTCAGCAAGGTTGATCGCCAGGAGGTCGACAACGCTCTCAACCAGGCCGCCAAGGAGCTGGCCACCCGGTTCGACTTCCGCGGCACCGACACCAAGATCGCGTGGAAGGGCGACGACACCATCGAGCTGACCAGTTCGACCGAGGAGCGCGTCAAGGCAGCGGTCGACGTCTTCAAGGAGAAGCTGATCCGCCGCGACATCTCCATGAAGGCGTTCGAGGCGGGCGAACCGCAGGCCTCCGGCAAGGCCTACAAGGTGACCGGCACCATCAAACAGGGCATCTCCAGTGAGAACGCCAAGAAGATCACCAAGCTGATCCGCGACGAGGGACCCAAGAACGTCAAGACCCAGATCCAGGGCGACGAGGTGCGCGTCTCCAGCAAAAAGAAGGACGACCTGCAGGCCGTCATCGCCATGCTCAAGCAGGCTGACTTGGACGTCGCGCTGCAGTTCGTCAACTACCGCTAGCGCCGCCCGGCGACCGATGCAGAGCGCGTAGCGCGATGAGGAGGAGCCGGGCAATGCAGCCCTGGCCCAATCAACCGGTGGGTGCCTAGTCTGATGGGCATGACTTCCCTGGACGCCCACGCCGCCGATGCGCCCGAGGACTTCGACGTCGTGATCATCGGCGCCGGGATCTCGGGGCTGGGCGCCGCCTACCGCATTACTGAGCGCAACCCAGGCATCCGCTACGTCATCCTGGAGCGGCGCGAGCAGATCGGTGGCACCTGGGACCTGTTCCGCTACCCCGGTGTGCGCTCGGACAGCAGCATCTTCACGCTGTCCTTCCCCTATGAGCCGTGGACCCGCAAAGAAGGCGTGGCCGACGGGGTGCACATACGGGAATACCTGATCGCGACCGCGCACAAGTATGGCATCGACCGCCATATCCGGTTCAACAGCCGTGTGCGCGCGGCAAGTTGGGACTCTGACACGGACACGTGGACCGTCACCGCCGAGCAGGACGGCGCCTTAAAGGCTTACCGCGCGCGGTTCGTGTTCTTCGGGTCCGGCTACTACAACTACGACGAGGGCTACACTCCGGACTTTCCCGGCATCGAGCAGTTCGGCGGCACCGTCGTGCACCCGCAGCATTGGCCCGAGGACCTCGACTACACCGGCAAGAAGATGGTGGTGATCGGCAGCGGGGCGACGGCGATCTCGCTGATCCCGTCGCTGACTGAGAAGGCGTCGAAAGTCACCATGCTGCAGCGCTCGCCCACCTACATGTTCTCGGCGTCGAGGTACAGCCCCTTCTCCGATGCGCTGCGAAAGGTGTTGCCGCGCAAGGTGGCCCACCAGATCATCCGGATGCGCAACGCGCTGCTGGAAGGGGCGATTTGGTTCTTGTCGCGCAAGACACCAAATTTCATGAAGTGGTGGATCCGCCAGATCGCGATCCGTCACCTACCGGACGGCTACGACGTCGACACCCATTTCAAACCGCGGTACAACCCGTGGGACCAGCGGCTGTGCCTGATCCCGGACGCCGACCTGTACGTTGCGATCAGCGAAGGCCGCGCCGAGGTGGTCACCGACCACATCGATCACTTCGACGCCAGCGGCATCGCGTTGAAATCCGGTGCGCACCTGGACGCCGACATCATCGTGACCGCGACCGGGCTGCAGTTGCAGGCGCTCGGCGGGGCGACTGTGTCTTTGGACGGGGTGGAGATCAAGCCGCAGGACCGCTTCGTCTACAAGGCGCACATGCTCGAAGACGTGCCCAACCTGTTCTGGTGCGTCGGCTACACCAACGCCTCCTGGACGCTGCGTGCGGATATGACCGCCCGCGCGACCGCGAAGTTGTTGGCGTACATGCGGTCTCGCGGCTACACGCATGCCTACCCGCACCGCGGCGACGAGCCGATGCCGGAGAAGCCGTCGTGGGACATCCAGGCCGGCTATGTGCTTCGCTCGCTGCACGCGCTGCCCAAGTCCGGCACCAAGCGGCCGTGGAATGTGCGGCAGAACTACTTCGCCGACGCCCTCGACTACCGGTTCGACCGGATCGATGAATCCATGGTCTTCGGGCGTGCGGGCGAACGGGCGTCGCTGGCCGGGTAGGCGCTTCGGCGGCCCACCAGGTACCAGGTATGCATCACACCCTTGCCCTTGACGTCGACATCGCCTCGCTCCTCAAAGAGAAAGTCGTCCTTGAGCCGTTCGTAGACGTCATCCGGTACCTGGATGCGGCCTTCGCTGTCGGTCGATTGCATGCGTGACGCGACGTTGACCGCGTCTCCCCACACGTCGTAGAAGAATCGTCGCGCGCCCACCACGCCGGCCACGACCGGGCCCGCGGCCACCCCGATCCGCAGCGGAACCGGGCGCCCTTGCGGATCGCGGAGGTCCGCCACCGCGTCGGCGATATCGAGCGCGAGGTTCGCCAGCGCCTCGAGGTGGTCCGGCCGGGATGTGGGCACGCCGCTGACCACCATGTAGGAGTCCCCGCTGGTCTTGATCTTCTCCAAGCCGTGCCGCTCGACCAGCCGGTCCAAATGCGTGTAGAGCTGGTTCAGGAACTGGACCAGCTCCGCCGGATTGGTGCCGCTGGCCCATTGGGTGAACCCGGCGACGTCGGCGAACAGAATCGAAGCGTCGTCGTATTTGTCGGCGATGATCCCGGCTTCAGGACTCTTCAACTGCTTCGCGATGGTGGCGGGCAGGATATTGGCCAGCAACGACTCGGATCTCTGGTACTCCAGCTCAATGACTTCTTCGGCGCGGGTGATCTCACGTAGCGCGTACCAGACTGTCGCGACCACCATCGCGCAAGCCGCGACCGATGCGAACGCAAAGTTCACCGTGACAGCCCAGTGCGGGCGAATGCCGGTGTCGTAGGGAACAAGGACCAAGAGAGTGACCGCGAGCGCAGCGCCGATGGCTGCGACGACCGATGCGAGCACGATGTGTTCATCGCCGAGCAGCAACACCACAAGGGGCGCCGTCACCAGGAAGTAGAACTGCAGCCCCGAGCCGGTGCCTACTGACCAGCAGATCATAAAGATGGTCAGGTAGACACACGCGAAGAAGGTCACCGGTGCAGCGAATTCACCGAATCGGTGGAGCATGGGAACCAGCGCGAAGATTACCGCCGGGAGCAGGTAGCTGATGGCGACACGCTGGAACCCTTGTCCGGTGACTAGCCCAAAACCGAGTCCGAAGCCTGCGGTGAGGACCGCCGCCAACAATGTCGCGAAGTTGAGGACCCGAAACCGGCGCTCAACCCTTTGGCTGTAATGCTGGTCGCGTACCGGCAGGGTCGGGCTCCACAGCAGTCCCGCGATGCGTTTGGACCGGCGAAGCGGCCCGCCTGGTCGCATCGCGGGCGCGCTTTTGGCTTTGCCCGCCATCCTCACAGCTTACTTATTGACAGATCGTCAGCAGTCCAAATCCTCGGTGGCGGAGAACTTTCGCTGCCGAATCGGCGTGCCTCCAGCGACGCCGTCCCAACCGCTGTTCGCTAACTGCCAGTAAAGGTCCGTTGTCGGCAATACGCTGATCGCCATGGCACCTGCTATGCGCGAACCGAAAGTCGTCGTCTTGGGGGGTGGTTCCTGGGGAACCACCGTCGCGTCCATCTGCGCGCGTCGGAGCCCGACGCTGCAGTGGGTGCGCTCGAAGGAAGTCGCCGAGGACATCAACGACAACCATCGCAACACCCGCTATCTGGGTGACGAAGTCGTGCTCAGCGAGACGCTGCGTGCCACCACCGACTTCTCCGAGGCCGCCAACAGCGCCGACGTCGTCGTCATGGGCGTGCCGTCACACGGCTTTCGCGACGTGCTCACCGAGCTGGCCGCAGAGCTGCGCCCGTGGGTGCCCGTGGTCTCGTTGGTCAAAGGTCTCGAGCAGGGCACCAATATGCGGATGTCGCAAATCGTCGATGAAGTGCTGCCCGGGCATCCGGCCGGCATCTTGGCCGGCCCGAACATCGCCCGCGAAGTTGCCGAGGGCTATGCGGCCGCCGCCGTGTTGGCGATGCCCGACTACCACCTGTCCGCCCGGCTCGCAGAACTCTTCCGCACCAAGCGTTTCCGCGTGTACACCCTGGACGACGTGCTCGGCGTCGAGATGTGCGGCGCGTTGAAGAACGTCTACGCGATCGCCGTCGGCATGGGCTATGCGCAGGGTATCGGCGAGAACACCCGGGCCGCGGTGATGGCCCGCGCCGTGCGGGAGATGTCCAAGCTCGGCGAGGCCATGGGCGGCCAACGCGACACCTTTGCCGGGCTGGCCGGCATGGGCGACCTGATCGTCACCTGCACCAGCCAGCGCAGCCGCAACCGCCACGTCGGCGAGCAACTCGGTGCCGGCAAACCGATCGACGAGATCATCGACTCGATGAACCAGGTCGCCGAGGGCGTCAAAGCCGCCAGCGTGATCATGGAGTTCGCCGACAAGTACGGATTGAACATGCCGATTGCCCGCGAGGTCGACGCGGTGATCAACCACGGCTCGACCCCCGAACAGGCCTACCGGGGCTTGATCGCGGAACCTCCGGGACACGAGGTGCACGGCGCCGGGTTTTAACAAGTCGACTTGTTTGTATGCATTTTCTATGTGTAGGGCCGGTGCGGTTGCTGCGCCAATGAGTCGATAAATAGCCTGTTTCAATGTAATTGAGCGTCGACTCTGTGTGGTTGAGCTCACAGTATCTGGAATAGGCTGTGCACGAAGGCTTTAACTTTGTCGCAACTTTAAGGTACTGCGAGGTTAACTGGGAGTTGTTACGCTCCGTGCTGACCGTGTTGTTATGGGTTGGGGAGTCGGATGATCGCCGTAGTCGTTGCCGCGATCGAGGCACGATGACTTTCCACGGCCCACACGAGCCGTCATGGAAGCGGTCGGCCAGCGCCCTCGTCATTGCGGTATGCGTGCTGGTTGCGGCCATCGGATATGGGCTCGCGCGCGCCGACCGAGCTGCGGCTGCCGCACCACAGGCCGTTTCCGCCGGCGTCGCCAACGTCGACGATGAACGTCCTGACCATATCGAACAGGCTGATTCGCCAGTACCTCACAGCCTGTTCCACATCGCGGTACTGCATCGCAGTCGACCCACGGCGGGGTCGCCGTCGACCCAATTGACTTGGGTGTCACCACTGCTGGGATCCTTGTCCACGGTTTGCGTGCGACCTGGCGTGGCCGGATCATGTACGCCCGTCACGTCCCTGGCCGGCCGAGAACGCTTGTCGCAGCTCTGCGTCGCCCGGCGCTGATCAATCACAGCCAAGCCGTTGTGCCACTACTGCGGCCTCCGCGTGCTCGCGTGATTACTGCGGCACCTGCGGTATGACGCAGCGACTTCGGCAATCAATCTGAATCAGCCTGCGATATAACGCTGCGCGCCTCACCGTGTGTAGCCGTGCTATCGGCGCGCACGAGCCCAAGTCTTTCGAGGAGAAATTCAATGTTCGTTGCCACATTCAACGGCAATTGCCCACTACAGCAAGCAATTCGCGCGGCATCCCGGGCGCCTGAAGGCGGGCTGTAGCGATGGATTTTGGTGCGTTACCACCGGAAATCAATTCCGCACGCATGTATTCCGGTCCGGGCTCGGGACCGATGCTGTCGGCTGCGGCGGCATGGGACGGGTTGGCCGCGACTCTGCATACGACAGCCTCCGCCTACCAGTCAGTGATCTCGGATCTGACCAGCGGATCATGGCGGGGGCCGGCGGCAATATCGATGGCAGCCGCGGCCGAGACCTATATTTCATGGTTAACAACGACTGCCGCCCACGCCGAACACACAGCCAACCAGGCCCGCGCGGCGGCGGCCGCCTATGAGACGGCGCACGCGATGACGGTGCCGCCACTGGTGGTCGCAGCGAACCGCTCGCTGCTGGCGTTGCTGGTCGCGACGAACGTATTGGGCCAAAACGCCCCGGCAATTGCTGCCACCGAAGCCCACTACGGCGAGATGTGGGCCCAAGACGCAGCAGCGATGTATGGCTACGCCAGCGCCTCGGCGGCCGCATCGACGCTGACACCGTTTGCCTCGCCTCCGGTCACTACCGACTCAGCGGGTCTGGCCAGGCAAGGGATCGCGGCCGCCCAAGCCGCCGGCGCTGCAGGCGCGGCTCATACGCGCGACGCACTGTCAACCAGCTCTGGGCTGATTTCCACAGCGCCGCAAGCGCTTCGGGAACTGGCTTCCCCCACGCCCGGGTCGTCGTTTCTGTCGACCTTGAACCAATTGAACGACCACGCCACCGCTCTTAGCGGACATGCGCGCACGACGTTTTCAGCATTGAGTTTCGTTACCGGCGCGGCGAACCTCGCCAAGACCGCGAACGTCGCTGGCACCGCGGCTGGTGCAGGCGTTGCGGCGGCGGGATTTAGTGCAGGCTCGGCGGGCTCGGTGGGCTCGGTGGGCTCGGCGGCCCTAGGTGCCACCAGCGGCGGAGCGGCGTCAGCGGCTATGGGCCGGTCGTTTTCCGTCGGGGCGATGTCCGTGCCGCAGGGCTGGGCAGCGGCGGCACCGGTCGTGGAGCCGGTCAGCGCGGCGTTGCCCGTCACCGGTTCGAATACCGCGCCGGTACACGGAATAGCAGGCGTGCCCGCTGTTCCGGTCGCGAGTATGGCGGCTCGCAGCGCTGGCCGTCTTGCCGATGCTTCGCGGTTCTTATTGCGCCCCAACATGGTTCCACGCTGGCCAGCAGGCGGATGACACACAAACGTCATCACACGAAGAAAGGGATAGCCCAATTTATGACTGAGCGCACCGCTTCGGGGATAGGACAAGTCGATTCGATCGACATGACCGACGCCCCCCAAACGAACGACCGGCCTCGCCGAGTCCGGCCCAGACGCCGGCGCAAGGCTTGGGCACGTCGATTTCGTCTACGTCGCGACGTTGATGCCGGCAAATCCAGGGCAGCGCTGCGCGAAATCTTCGACAGCGAGGCACGATTGTCCTGGGTGCTTGCGTGGCTGGCGGGCGTTGTCGGCGCGGTCGCGTTCACACACTCCGCCGGCTACTTCGTGACTACCGCCACCGGCAACACGCAACGGGCAGTGGCGGGTTTGTTCATCGATGATCCCTGGCTGTCGATCTCGGCCACACTGCTGGTGGCATGCTTTCTGAGCGGCGTGATCGTCGGGTCCTTGGGCCGCCGCTACATCTGGCGAGCGCATCCGCATGGACCCACTCTGCTCACCACTCTTTGTCTTTCCATCGCCACTATCGGCGATGTCATGCTGCAGGGCTGGTCGAAGGGTCCTGTCGCCTTCCTACCAATCTTGATCATTGCCTTCGGTATTGGTGCTTTGAACACCACGTTCGTCAAGAACGGCGAAGTGTCAGTAGCGCTGAGCTACGTGACCGGGACGATTGTGAAGCTAGGTCAGGGAATCGAACGCCACATCAGCGGCGGATCAGCTGCCGACTGGCTGGGACACTTCCTGCTCTTTGCCAGCTTCGTCGCCGGCGGACTGACCGGCGGGTGCATTTGCTCGGCCGTCAGTGGTTCGCAGCTGCTGGCAGCAGCCGCCGTCGTCTGTGCGGTGACGACCGGATACACCTACTTTTACTCCGACCGCCGTGGTGTGATGAAGTAGCTTCATTTGAAACTGCTGTCATGGACCGTGGTGGTCCCCCTGCTCGCGCTCGTCGCGCTCGCACTGACTTGGGGCCGCGAGATCGGTTTAATTCCAGCGGTCCTCGAAGGTGTGCTGCTAGCGGGTGCGGTGCTGGCCGCGGTGCACCATGCCGAGGTCGTCGCGCACCGAGTCGGCGAACCATTCGGATCCCTGGTCCTGGCAGTCGCAGTGACCACCATCGAGGTGGCGCTGATCGTCACGCTCATGGCCTCTGGCGGTGACAAGTCGGCGACGCTGGCGCGCGACACGGTGTTCGCTGCGGTGATGATCACCACGAACGGCATCGCCGGCTTGTCCCTGTTGATCGGTTCACTGCGTGATGGCGTGACGCATTTCAACGCCAACGGCAGCGGCGCGGCGCTGGCCACAATCACCACGCTGGCCAGCCTGAGTCTGGTGCTGCCGACCTTCACCACCAGCCACCAAGGCCCCGAATTCTCGCCGGGCCAGCTCACGTTCGCCGCGATCGCCTCGCTGGGCCTTTACCTCTTATTCGTCTTCACCCAAACCGTCCGCCACCGCGACTTCTTTCTACCGGTGACACGAACTGGCGCGGTCAAGGATGACGACGAGCATGCGGCGCCCCCGAGCACACGCTCGGCGCTGACGAGCCTTGGACTGCTGCTTGTCGCGCTGGTCGCGGTCGTCGGCCTGTCGAAAGTGGAATCGCCCGTGATCGAGCGTGCGGTGACGGCGGTCGGTTTCCCGCAATCGTTCGTCGGTGTGGTGATCGCCACGCTGGTGTTGCTCCCCGAGACGCTCGCGGCAGTGCGTGCGGCGCGGCGTGGTCGCATCCAAATCAGCTTGAATCTGGCCTACGGGTCTGCCATAGCAAGCATCGGGCTCACCATTCCGGCGATTGCGCTGGCCTCGATTTGGCTAAGCGGCCCGCTCTTGCTGGGTCTCGGCCCCACTCAGTTGGTGCTGCTCGCCCTGACCGTGGTCGTCAGTGTTTTGACGGTGGTGCCTGGCCGCGCCACCCGGCTCCAGGGCGAAGTGCATGTGGTGCTGCTGGCCGCATACATGTTTCTTGCCGTCGTTCCGTAGTCACGCAGGCCGCAGCCGCAGGGGCCGCTAGGGCTCCGTCTTGCTCAGTGACCGCTAGGCCACGCTCAGCCCCGCGCCATGTCCTCGAGCCGGCGAATACGGTCCGCGATCGGCGGGTGGGTCGAAAACAGCGACCCGATCCGCTCACCGTTGCGGAACGGGTTGGCGATCATCAGGTGCGCCTGGCTGGCCAGCTGCGGCTCCGGCGGCAACGGGGCCGCCTCCACACCGCCGGCGATCTTGCGCAGCGCCGACGCCAGCGCCAGCGGGTCACCGGTCAGCACCGCGCCCGACTCGTCGGCCTGATACTCCCGCGATCGCGACACCGCCAACCGCACCACCGTCGCCGCGATCGGCCCGAGTAGCGAAACCAGCAGCAGTGCAAAGGGATTCGGGCCGTCTTCTCGGTTGCCGCCGCCGAACATGCCAGCGA
>NZ_DASRBZ010000534.1:0-4317 GCF_035653355.1 Mycobacterium sp.
GTAGGCCAAACTTCGGCAGTGTAAGGAGCGCCCACGGCGAGTTCGCCGGCTCCGCCCACGCCGGTGAGGAATCGGAGTCCGGTGAAGGCCGCGATGTTCGTCGTCAGTCCGGCCAGTGCAGTTGTCACGCCGTAGAGCAGGATCGACGCGCCCAGTGTGGTTTTGCGTCCCCACCTGTCGGCAGCGAATCCGAAGCCAATGGTGCCGATGGTGTAGCCGAGCAAGAAAATAGAACCTATATAGCCCGCTCGCGCTTCGGTGATATGCAAGGTCTTCTTGATCTCCGGCAAGACCAGGCCGTAGATGTTCACCGCATACGAGTCGAAGCCATAGCCCAGTCCGGCCGTCACTGCGACGAACAGTGCCTGGGTGAAAGTCGCGGATACGGGTCGCGATACCTGGGCCGGGATACTGCCAACGTTCGATGCCACCGGTGAACGGTATGCAGCGAGGCGAGATCTGCAGAAGGATCACAATCCTCGTGATCACAACCCCAACTCGGCACAGCCCCATGCGGAGGCGGTGAGCGTGGGCAACGACGCGGCGGATCCAAACTCGCCGTCAGGCAAGCGTCGCCTGCTCGGCGGCGGCAATGACGTCGGCGGGGTCGCGGCGAACCTGCCAAGCCCGCAGTTGTCGCATGGCGCCGTTACCCTCTTCGCTCAGTCGAGCTAGCTCCGAAGTCACTTGCCCATGCTCGCCGAGCGAGTGCAGGGCCGGTGCTATGCGCTCGACGAAGTCGATCAGTAACCGCCGGGTCGGTACCAATCTGCGGTTCCCGGCAAGGTCGATCGCTTGACCGTCGAGCCCGTCGTGCGCCGCCTTCCAGTAAGCCGCCCGCAATACGTCTGAGGGAACGCGCAGTGCCGGTTCCCCACGCCGCATCTCGTCCAATGCGGTCATGACAGCGGCGCGAACCACGGTGGCCAGCAGCACCGTCTCGGCCACCGTCGACGGCACGTCGGCGACCCGCACCTCGATCGTCGGATATTTCGCCGATGGACGCACGTCCCAATAGATCATCCCCTCGTCGAGCACGGTGCCGGTATCGACCAGCATGCGGACCGTGTCGTCGTAGTGGTCAACCGAGTCAAAAAACGGCGGAGGTCCCGAGGCGGGCCAGCGGCCCCATAAGATGCTGCGCCAGCTGGCATAGCCGGTCTCGGCGTTGTGGTACACCGCCGAGTTGGCGGTCAGCGCGAGCAGTAGCGGCAGCCAAGGTTGCAGCCGGTTACTCACCTCGACAGCCGATTCTCGGTCGGGCACCTCGACATGGACGTGACATCCGCACACGCCCTGTTCCCGGGCAAGCATGCCGAACCTCTCGCCGATCCGGCGATAACGTGGCGTGTCGGTCACCGGAAACCCCTGCGACATGTAGGGCGGCAACCCGATCGCCAACAGCCGCACGTCGCACGCCTTGGCCGCATCGGTGGCGACGCGACGCAGCCGCAGCAGTTCGTCGCGAAGCTCACCGCTGGTGGCGAAGACACCGGTCGTCGTTTCCACCTGGCACGTGGTTAATTCCAGCTGCAACGCGACGTCACGCGCCCGCGCCTTATCGGCCACCGCCCGATTGGCCGGCGCTGGTTCGTTGTCGGCGCCGATCAAGAGAAACTCTTCCTCGACGCCGACCGTCGGATTCTGTGACAGGATCGGGCCTTCGTGTGGTGCTTACGCGCCAACGACACCTTGACGGCCGTTAGCAACTAGGTGGAAAGCGGTCGATCTCGACTGTATTCCCATCGGCAGACCTCCTTGCCCGATAGGCGCCGGGTCGCGTTTGACAGTGGCCCATATTTTTGTCCGAGTTCGCCATCGTTTCGCGAGCCCATTTGAGGCGATGATAGGTGGGATGTGTGACGCCGTCCTCGGGAAAGGACGATTTGCCCAACGTCGACTGTCGGCAGCTCGACGCGGAGTCGTCCTGATTGCGACAACCTCCGTCTCAGCGAGCAAGGAGATGTCATGAAGGGCATCGCTTTTGAAGAGACAAGCTGCCGGCCATATCTGAAGAGCACCAGAAGGACGCAACCGCCTCGGGAATCGAGCTACTGAAGCAGGCCGGTTACGGTAGGCACAGGCTCTAAGGCGAATGGCCTCCGGGCATAGGAAATCGCGCACCTCAACGCCGAGCGCCTGCACGGACTCTAAGCACCCGTCCATCAGATGCGCGCTAGACAATAATTGACTTCAGTCAACGAGGGCAGGTAGAAAAGAACGCGTTGCTCGCACCGGTCCCGCCGGCGAATGGACGAGCACATCAACGCCTGCGCCACATCGTTGTCGGGCCCTACGCCGGCGTCGCCTGTCACGACCTGAACAGAGGAGCGCCACAGTGACGACATCTCCCAAGGGACGAGTTGCCGGCAAACGAGTGCTGGTTACCGGCGCTGCACGCGGTCTGGGGCGCAGCCACGCGGTGCGACTTGCCGAGGAAGGTGCGGACCTCATCCTCGTCGACATCTGCCAGTCGCTCCCCCAGATTGAATACCGCTTAGCCACCGAGGAAGACCTAGCCGAAACCGTACAACTGGTCACCGATCGCGGCTCCCGGTGCGTGAGCCGAGTCGTCGATGTCCGCGACGAGGCTGCGTTGCGCTCAGCGGTCGACGACGGCGTCAGTGAACTCGGCGGGTTGGACGGGGCGGTTGCCAACGCCGGTGTGCTGACGGTTGCTCCTTGGGACAGAACGACGCTCGAGCACTGGCGCACAGTGGTCGACGTCAACCTCATCGGAGTGTGGAACACCTGCGCGGCGGCGATACCGCATCTTGTCGCACAGGGCAGCGGCAGCTTGGTCAACATCGGCTCAGCCGGTGCGATCAAAGGCTTCCCACTGCAGCTGCCCTACACCGCGGCCAAGCACGGCGTCGTCGGTTTGACGCTGGCGCTCGCCAATGAGTTGGCGGCACAGAACATTCGGGTCAACTCCGTGCATCCCACTGGGGCGCCCACCGGGATGATCCCACCGTCCTTCGGCGACACACTCGGCAAAGAGCGGCCCGACCTCATCCCGATCTTTGTCAATGCAATGCCCACACCATGCGTGGAACCCGGTGACGTGAGCAATGCGGTGCTGTTCCTGATATCGGATGAATCTCGATTCGTCACCGGACTGCAGTTCAAAGTCGATGCCGGGGTGACGATCAAATAGCGGCCTCAGCTGCGCCCCTTCGTGAGCACACCGCGGCCGACGATGGTGGGCAGGTCGAGAAAGGTGCGGATTCCCGGCGCGGCGGCACAGACGGGTGCGATCGCATGCACGGTGTGCATGGTGGTGCCCAGGCAGCCCTGATGGTCATGCACGGCCGCGACGGCGTGGCGGCCGACATTGCCGGTCGCCCATTGGATGACGCGCAGTTTGTTGGTCATGGTTTCGCCGCTGCTGGCTGCTGGCCGGCTTGGCGGGCAAGCCGCTCGTTGTGGATGCGCACCAGTTCACGGAAACCGAGGCGGTGGTAATGCGGCACCGGCTGAATGCCCCACTGGTCCTGGGCTGTGGCCTTGCCCTCCACGCCCTCCGGTGGCCCGAACATCGGATACGGGACCTTGCACTCCAAGGTGTCGTTGGAGTAGCGGATCTTCATCAGTTCGCTGCAGATCTGGGTGAGACTCAGCGTCGGGTAGCCGTAGTAGATCGCCATGAAGGGCAGCGTGAAGGCACCTTCGATGACCAGGGCGACCAGGCACACCAAGACTGCCCGCTTGATCCATTTGTGCATTCGCGCGTAATACGGCGTCGTGCCCGGCGGAAGGTCATCGACCGAGTCTGCGGCCGGCGATGTCGTGGTCATTGCCCCTGCTCCTTAAACGTGTTCAGTCAGAGAAGATTTCGCGGTTAACCGTGTGCAGATACGGGATGGCGAGAAACGGGGTGATGTAGAAGATGTCGTAGAGCCACCACCCGATCACCGGGAACACGACACCCGCGTAGCGCACATCGGCATACATCGTCATGTTGAACAAGTACGCGGTCCAGATCACCGCGCCCATCCAGCACGTGACGATCATCCATTGGTGTCCCCACCGCTTCATCTGCAAGAACCCGATCGCCGCAGCAACCCGCATTGAGAACACCGTGAGGATCAGCCCTGCCACATAAGCTTTTTCACCCGGCCCGGCTGCCCCACCAACCCACAGCTCGTTGTAGTGCCAGAAGTAACCCCCGTCGAACATGTTGCCCCAGCCCACCATCAGCACCCGGTTGATCAAGGTGTGGTTGGCAACCAGGTCCAGTGCCCAGCCAAGACTGTTGAGCATTCCATCGATCAAGACCAAATAGCCGATCAACGTCACGATCATGGGCCGCACCGA
>NZ_DASRBZ010000535.1:0-2736 GCF_035653355.1 Mycobacterium sp.
ACCCGGACAAGCCGCCGAGGCTGGGCAGACCGGCCCCGGGCAGAGGCGCCGACCCGATGGTTCCGGCGCCACCCGCAGTGCCCGGCACCAACTGATTCGCGATCGAGACAGAAAACTGCTGCATCCCCATCGCGAAATAAGACAGTCCCGCCAAACGAACCAGCGCCGTCCTGTCGGCAGTCGTGATAGAGGTCAGGAACTGCGTCCACGACGGCGGCGACGTCGATGAGGCGGTCGACGCAGACGACACCGGCGACGACGAAAGTTGCTGCAGCGCTTCAGGAACCGTGGCCAGGGAGCCAAGATGGGGGGTGGCCGGCGCGGTGGTCTGCGCGGCGGTGCCGGCCGGCGTGGCCGCGGCCTTCGCGACCGCCGCGGCCTGACCCGCCAGCCCTGTCGGATTGGTGGTGTGGGCCGGCGCAGTGAACGACGTCACTTTCGTCGCGGTTGCCGACGCACCGGCATACCCATACATTGCGGCAGCATCCTGAGCCCACATCTCGCCGTAGTGCGCCTCGGTCGCCGCAATCGCCGGGCTGTTCTGCCCGAAAAAATTGGTCGCCACCAACGCCTGCAACTGCATCCGATTGGCCGCGATCAGCGGCGGAGGCACCGTCGCCGCAAACGCCGCCTCATAAGCCGACACCGCCGCCTTCAACTGGCTGGCGGCCTCCTCAGCCAGCGCCGCGGTGCTATCCAACCAGGCCACATACGGGGCGGCCGAAGCCGCCATCGACGTCGCTGCGGAACCCAGCCAGGGGCCACCCGTCAGCCCCGAAACCACCGTCCCATACGACGCAGCCGCCGACCTCAACTCCGCGGCCAGCCCATCCCAAGCCGCCGACGCAGCCAGCATCGACCCCGGCCCCGGACCCGCATACATCCGCCCTGAATTGATCTCCGGCGGCAAAACCCCAAAATCGAGCACAACGGGCCCCCAGCTCACCGCCGTCGCAGTGCCAAGACGGTCGCCGCTGCTAGCAGCATTTCCGGGTGTGTAGTCACAGACGAAATGCGCTTTCTTCCTCGATAGGCCTCACCATTGAGTAACCGCTGGCTCCTCAGTGAACAGTCGCTCGTTGGTGACACTAGATCGCCACACCGGGCAGCGCCGCCTCCGACGCAAACTATTCATTCCATGACAACTACTGTTCACTCCCGGACGGCTACTGTTCATCCGCCGTTGGGTTTTCGGCAGTTCTCGGCGTCATTTGGGCCGGCGAGTAGCTATCGCGGCACGACTCCAGCGGTGGTTATCCGCTGCGACCGTGAAGCGCCTGAAACCGCTTGTGCCACAAGGGCTTGCCCCCATGCGAAGCGAAAATGCAACGGCCGCACGGCTCCTACGCCGGTCGTGGCAGCCGCTACACGCGATCAGCGGCGTAAGTCGGTGGCCGCCACCTGAACGAACACGCCGGTGTCTTCGGCCATCAGCAGCCCGCGACCGCGGGGCAGCGGGCCACCCTTCATCTTGCCGCGGATGAAACCCTCGTCGGGGTCGGCGTCCATCACCAGCAGCGGCGCGTTGGCCTGGTGCAACGCCCGCAGCATGGGGTCGCTGCCCGCCGAGGACCAGCCACCGAAGGTGCGGGTGACGAACACATGCAACCCGACGTCGGCGGCGCGGGTCACCCAGGGGGCGGCCTTGTGTAGCGGGGAGTCGTAGCCGGGCGGCAGCTGCTGGATGTCGTCGATGATCAGGAAGATCTCCGGTCCGCTCCACCACGACCGCGACAACAACTCTTCGGCCGAAAGCCCCGGCGGCGGCTCCCGGCGGGCCAGCGTGGCCGCCAGCTCGTCCATCATCACCGCAACACCGTCGAGGTTGTAGGCGAACCTCTCCACGTAGTCCGAGCCCAGCACGGTCAGCAGCTGACGACGCGGGTCGACCAGCCACACCTGCGCTGAGGGACGCGACGTCGGCGGAGCGGTGCTCGCCCCCGGTGCGTAGATTCGGCCGATCTCGGCCATGATGGTGGCCAGCGTCGTGGTCCGCCCGCACTCGCGTCGGCCCGTCACCATCAGATGCGCATTGTCGGCGAAGTTCAGATACACCGGCTGCAGATCCAATTCGGAGATGGCCCAGGCAATTCCGCCTGCGCCGACGCCCTGGCGCCGGTCGGCAGCGGCCAACGCCCGCACCTGCTCCAGCCCGAACCGGGCCGGCAACCTGCGTACCGGAGGCGCCTCGCCGACGGCCAGTTGCCGGACCGCGGCCGCCACGCTGTCGGACTCGAACACTGCCCCTGGCGTGGTACCCAGCGCCGGACGCGCCACCAAGGTGTGCAGCCCCGCCTGCGGATCGCTGTCGAGCCGCACATAGTTGACCGCGACCATGCCGCGACCAGGTTTGGGCGGAACGTCTTTGGCGAAGCGGGAGCGCACCAGCTTGGCATCCTCGACCGCGGCCAGGCGCAACTCGACCCGAGAGCCGAAGCCGCTGCGCACCGCGGGCCGCAGGTCCGATTCGCGGTCGGCGGTGACCACCACGTGCACCCCGAACGACGGGCCCTGGTTGATGATCAGGTTCACCTGCTCGATGAGCACCTCGTTCTCTTCGGCCAGCGCCCGGTAGTTGTCGATCACCAGGTAGACATCGCCGAACCCGTCGTCGGGCACGCTGCCGGGTTCGCCGCCGAACTTGCGCCGCCGGAACACCTCCATCGAGGGCACGTCGTATTCGAGGAAGCTGCGTTTGCGTTCCCGCACCAGGCCCAGCACCTCGGCCACCGTGCG
>NZ_DASRBZ010000536.1:0-8697 GCF_035653355.1 Mycobacterium sp.
CCTGCGGTGACCAACGCGACGACCGATGTCGATTTGGAGGCCGGTTGATGCACGTCGGATTCATCGGATTGGGCAGCCAGGGCGGCCCCATGGCACGGCGGATTGTCGACGCCGGTTACCCGACCAGGCTGTGGGCGCGCCGGCCGGCATCGCTCGAGCCGTTCGCTGACACCGCAGCGAAGGTTGCCGGATCTCCGGCCGAGCTTGCCGCCGACAGTGATCTGGTCTGCCTGTGCGTGGTCGGTGACGCCGATGTCGACGAGCTCACAGGCGGTGAGCAGGGCATACTGGCCGGTCTGAAGCCCGGCAGTGTGATCGCCGTACACAGCACCGTCCACCCCCACACCTGCCGGGAGTTAGCCAAGAAAGCTGCAGCACACGACGTCTCGGTGATCGACGCGCCGGTCAGCGGCGGTGGTGGCGCGGCGGCGGAAGGCCGCCTGCTGGTGATGGTCGGCGGGGAGGTCGACGTGGTCGAGCGGTGCAAGCCGGTGTTCGAAACCTACGCCGATCCCGTCGTTTACCTCGGCGAGCTGGGCTCCGGGCAAACCACCAAGCTGCTCAACAACCTGTTGTTCACCGCCAACCTAGCCACGGCTGCTACCACGCTGGGGCTCGGCCAAGAACTTGGTGTCTCGCCCGAGGGTCTCACCGAAGTCATTACCCGCGGCAGCGGGAACAGCTTTGCGCTCAACGCTCTTGGCGGCATCGGCGGTCTGGACCGACTGGCCGGATACGCGGGCTCGCTGCTGCAAAAGGATGTCCGGCTGGTGGCTGATCTTGCCGAGCGGGCATCGGCCTCACCGGGTGCAGTGCTCGACGCCGCCGACGCGGCGCTTACGTTGATGAAGCACCCGCGGTGAGGATTGGGTTTATCGGTGTTGGCCGGATGGGCGGTCCCATGGTGGCCCGCCTCGTGCACGCCGGTCACGAAGTGCGTGCCCTGGGCCGAACCGCCGAGAAACGTTGCGCCGTCGCCGAACTCGGAGCGACCGCCACATCTGACGCGTCGGAGGCGGCCGCCGCGGCCGACGTCGTCGTGATATGCGTGTTCACCGACAGCCAAGTGCAAGAAGTGTGTTTGGACAGCGATCTGCTGGCGGCCATGCCGTCAGGTTCGGCGCTGGTGGTGCATACCACCGCAAGTCCCGCCACCATCGAGGCGATCGCGGCGCGAGCGGCACCACATGGCGTGGCTGTCGCCGACGCCCCGGTCAGCGGAGGGCCGCACGACGCGGCAGCCGGCAGCCTGACCCTGTTCGTGGGCGGTTTCGACGACACCGTGGCCGGCCTGCGGCCGGTATTGGGTTGTTACGGCGATCCCGTCCTGCACGTCGGACCGATCGGCGCCGGGCAGAAGGTGAAGCTGGTCAACAATGCGTTGTTCGCCGCACAGATCGGGCTGCTCGCCGAATCAGTGGAGCTCGGCACACGGCTCGGCGTGCGGGAATCCGTGCTGCTCACCGCACTTCCCCACGGCAGCGCGGCGAGCCGGGTGCTGAGCATCGTTGCGGCAAGCGGGTCCGTCACGTCGTTCATCGGGGCCGTGCGCGAATTCGTGGGCAAAGACGTCGCCGTCGTCAGGACGGTGGCTGCCGAGCTGGGTAGCGACCTCGGGTTGCTCGACGGCGTGATCGATGCCGCGGTGAAGGGATGACATCTCGCCACGTTTGTGTTCCGGTCCGCCCACGTACGCGATACTGTTAGCGTTACAGTCAGCCACTCCGCTGTAACGGTCCAGCCCGCAATTCGCCGCTGAGGAGGAGTCAGTGACCAAGTCGAAAGTCGTCTTCGACCCGTTCTCCGAGGAGTTCTTCAACAGTCCGTACGAGATGTACCGGCGGATGCGTGAGGAAGCCCCGGTCTACTACGACGAGAAGTACGACTTTTACGCGCTGACCCGGCACGCCGACGTGGCTGTGGCCTTCAAGGACTACGAAACGTATTCCTCGGCACGCGGAGTTGACCTGGCCATGGTGCGGTCGGGCCAAGTCCCGCACCCGAAATCGATCATCTTCATGGATCCGCCGGAACACCGCCACATGCGCAGCCTGCTCAACAAGGTGTTCACGCCGCGAGCGATCCAGTCGCAAAAGCAGATGGTCACCGAGACCATAGAGCGGTTCCTCAATGCCGCCAACCCCGATCATTTCGACGTCGTGCAGGACTTCTCGGCACCGTTTCCCGTCGAAGTGATTACCACGATGCTCGGCGTGCCGCCGGAACACCGGCAGAAGATCCGGCTGTGGATCGACGAGTCGCTGCACCGCGAGCCCGGGCAGGTCGAGGCGAGCGAGGCCGGTATCCAGGCCAACATCGAGACCGCCATGTTCTATCTCAGCCTGGTCCAGGAGCGGCGCAACGACCTGCGCGACGACCTATTCACCAAGCTGATCACGGCCGAGATCGAGCGGGAGAACGGGGAGAAGAGCAACCTCGACGACATCGAGATTGCCGGGTTCGCAACACTGCTGGGTGGTGCCGGCGCTGAGACCGTGACCAAACTGATCGGCAATGCGGCGGTGGTCTTTGCGCAGAACCCCGACCAGTGGCAGAAGCTGCTCGACGACCGCAGCAAGATCCCGGCAGCGGTGGAAGAGCTGTTGCGCTATGAGGCGCCGTCGCAGTACAACGTGCGCTGCTCGCGCAAAGAGGTGACCCTGCACGGTGTCACGATTCCGGCGGGCAAACCGGTCTTCTTGATCGGCGGCTCGGCCAACCGGGATCCGGAGGCGTGGACCGATCCCGACAAGTTTGACATCGACCGCGACCCGCATGAAGCGCTGAATGTCGGCTTCGGATACGGGATTCACAGTTGTCTGGGGGCGGCGCTGGCTCGTATGGAAAGCGCGACCGCGCTGGAGAAGCTGCTCGACTTCATGCCGCGTTATGAAGTGGACTGGGCCGGCTGTAAACGCGTCAACATGCAAAACGTCGTGGGCTGGCAGAACGTACCAGTAAGGGTATTGCGATGAAAAAAGTCGAAGTTGATTTCGGTCTTTGCGAAAGCAACGGGGTGTGCATGGGCATCATCCCTGAAGTCTTCCACCTGGGCGATGACGACATGCTGACGGTGCTTCAGCCGGAAGTCACTCCGGAGAACGAGGAGTTAGTGCGCGAGGCTGTCCGCCAATGCCCGCGTCAGGCGATCTCGATCAAGGAGTAGCTTACCGGGCACTATCTGCACGGCTGTGACACCCGGCCGCTGTCACGCCCACCCGCCGACGCGCGGTTGCCGAAAGGGCGACTGATGACTGCTGCGCAGGCGAGGCCGCTGGCGGATAATCACCACATCGACCACGAAAGGTGAGCAGTCATGACCGACACAGCCTCGACCACCGCCTCGCCAAGCACTCCGACTATCCCGACTTGGACCCGCTGGCTCTACCCAATTCTCGCCATCACCGGCATCGCGGTCGGCATTTTCGTCATCGTCGCCGGCCTCTACTTACTGTTCGCGCAGCCGAGCAACTGTCATCCCATGATGAAAGCCGTCGCGCCGACAGCCCAGTCGAAGGATTGTTGTGCCGACATGATGCAGGGCATGAAAATGCCGATGCAAAATATGCCGAACAAGCCATCCATGTCGCCCATGCCGGGCATGCCCTCTATGCCGAACATGCCCATGCCGACGCCCAGCCGGTGAACGTACCAAGGACTGTTGACGATCCGGACGAGCCGACACCGCTTTAAGCCGGCGGCGCCTCGAATCCGCTGAGAATCACCGCGTTGCAGTCGGCGGCGGCCTGCCGCAGTTTGGCTGCTTTCTGGTAGGCCTCGGACTCGTACCACTTGCGGGCGGCGTCGACTGAGTCGAATTCGAGCACCACGGTCTGGTGGCCGTGCCAATTGCCTTCGACGACTTGGGGCGCCGTGTCCACGGCAAGAATGTTGACACCACCCATCGCCGCGCCCGCGGCCTTGGCGTAGGCCTTCATGCCTTCTGGGTTTTTAATGGCCTCCGTCAGGATGATGTAGCCCTTAGGCATTGAAGCTCCTTGGTGTGCTGTCAGCTTTCATTGATGGCTTGCTCGGGGCAATCTGCGATCGCCTGTCGTGCCGACTCCTCAAGCCCGGCAGGGACTTCCGGCACCTGGACTTCGGAGTAGCCGTCGTCGTTGAGCTGGAACACTTCAGGGCACAACGTGATACACACGCCATGACCACGACAACGCTGGTCGTCGACGGTGACTTTCATGCCGGGTCGAACTCCAGGTGCAGTTCGGTCAGGCCGCGCAAGATATACGTCGGAACATAGCGGTAGCGGCGGTTGTTCGTCGCACCGTGCACCCGCTCACAAATCCGGATGTCGGCCGTGCGGTCGAGTAGTCGTTCGATGCCTACGCGTGTCTCGGCCCGGGCAAGTGGCGCACCGGGGCAAGTGTGGATTCCGCGCCCGAACGCAAGGTGCTGACGGGCGTTCTTGCGTGCCGGATCGAACGTGGCGGGCTCTTCGAAGCGGCGCGGATCACGGTTGGCGGCCGCTTGCAAGACCATAACCGTTGTGCCGGCGGGCATTTCGACACTGCCGATCTCGGTCGGAACGCGGGACAACCGGAAGTCGCCTTTGACCGGGCTGTCGATGCGCAGTGTCTCTTCGATGAAATTCGGGATGCGACTTCGGTCTTTGCGTAGAAGCTGCTGGATGTCTGGGTTCTCGGCCATGATCTTCAGTGCGCTGCCCAGCAGACGCACTGTGGTCTCTTGGCCCGCCGAGAACACGTTGGTCGCCACGCGCACGACATCAGCCACGTCAGGGATGGAGCCGTCGGGGAAGGTCGCCGTCGCCAGCCCGGTCAGCACATCATCGCGGGGTTCACGGCGCCGATCTTCGATATAGGTGGCGAAGCGCCCGTAAATGAATTCCAGCGGGCTGTGCGCCAGCGATTCTCCTTCGGTGCTGCCTAGACCGCCACCCACGTTGCGGTGGAGATTCTGGACGAAGTCGTCGCGGTCGGCGTCGGGCACGCCGAGCAGATCGGCAATCACGAACAGCGTGAAGGGAGCGGCGAAGCCCTTGATGAACTCGCCCTCGCCACCGACCAAGAAGTCGTCCAGCACCCGGTCGGCGAGCAGCCACATCGCGTCCTCGTTTTCTTTGAGGCGCTTGGGCGTGATCAGGCGCATCAGCAGCGCGCGATGGTTGGTGTGAGTCGGTGGGTCGAGCGTGGGCAGCTGGTCGCTGAACGGCAGCTCGTCGCGGTGCTGCTTGATCAACTCGGTGACATCGTCGCCTTCCAGCGGCACCGGGAAGCCGGGGAACGGCCCGGTCACCGAGATGCACGACGAGAATGTCTCGGCGTCGTTGAACACCGCGACCGCCTCGTCCCAGCCGGTCACCATCATCACGTCGTGATGCGGTTCGCGCACCACCGGACACTGCTGGCGCAAGGCCTCGAAGTAGGGGTACGGATTCTCGACAAGCCGCTCGTCGCGGAAGAAGTCCATCGCGGTCAAGTCAGTCACTGTCCGCTGCTCCGTTCGACAATCTCACTTCGCGAGAATCCGACTCTCAATGATGAGTATTAGATTTCCATAGCAGTTGTTCGGCGTCAACCAAGCTTGGCGACGGCGGGCGGTACCTGGATGAAGTCGGCTGCAGCTCGTGTCAGCTGGCAGGCACCAGGTCAGCCGCCACCGACGGGCTCGCCATGATGCCGCTTCGGAACGTCTCGGTCGCACCCACGGTCGTCTTCGGAACCGCGGCCGCCGCCAAGGCATGAGCCTTGAATGCCTGTGCGGCAGCGCTGAGCTGGTGCTGCACCCGGCCGACGCTGTCGTCGAGCTCGGCCGGCCAAGTTTCGCCCCACAACGTGACTTCGGTGACGCCGTGGTCGAGGGCCTGCAGCACGCCTTGCCGGACCCGCGAGTCGCACCCGAACAGATCCGCGGCAGCGGCCAGCGTCTGCGGATGCGGCCAGTAGTCTGCCGACGCCAACGCATATTCCAGGTCAAGCGTCCGTGCGCCGAGAATCCGCAAGGGCCGATCATCGGGATGGTCGGTGAGCAGCACGGTGACGTCCCAGCCGGCCATCGCCCGGTCGAACAGCCAGCCGCCGGCGAACGTCACCACGTCGACGACGCTGGCGGCCACCACGTCGAGCCGGTACCTCATTTCGGGTTCGGTGGCGTGAAGTCGCGAGCCAGAGACTCCGCGTACCCCTTGAACACCTCGGTCAGCGGTATCGAGGGATCGAGCAACCATGTGGTTTCCATTCCGTTGATGAAGGCGAGGATTTCGACTGCCTTGACGGCGGGGTCCATGTCGGTGCGATACCGGCCGGCCTGCTGGCCTTGCCGGATGAGGTCGGCGACGATGTCGACAGCGTCCCGATATCTCTTGACAAGACGGTCGTGTAGCGGCGCATCGGGCAGCAGGTTCTCGACCAGCAGGACGGTGTAAGCACCCATCAATTCTGGTGTCCGGTCGTACCGCTCAGGCACCCGTTCGATTTCGGCGATCAGATCGCCCGCTCGATCGGCGTGAGCATCGTCGTCGGCATCTCGGACGTCGAGCACCGCGTGCAGGAGCTGTTCTTTGGACTGGAAGTGGTGCAGCAGTCCGGCCGGACTGACACCGGCTTCGCGGGCAATCTGCGCCAACGTGGTGTTGCGCCAGCCGTTGCGGGTCAGCAGCCGCTGTGCAACCGCGAGGATCCGCTGTTTGCGGTCCTCACCCTTGGCAAGCAGCGTGTCGTACGGGCGGGTCGCGCTGGAGACGCCGGACACTCCACTCCTCTGGGACGAACTAACCTAGTGAACACACAGTAGGTTGGTTTGGTCGATGTGACAAGGGTCTCAGCGCAAGGCTTTTCTGCCGTTGGCACAACCCCAGCGACTTGGCGATGATCACCTTCATCACTTCACTGGCTCCGGCCTAGATGCCCGCGGCGCGGGCGTTGACGAGGTCGGCCAAAAGGCCGCCGGTGATGAACGTCTTGACGCGGTTGAGGACGTACTCGTCGCCGTCGCGCACCGCGGTGGTGCGGATGCCCGCGAGATCCGAGCGGGTGCCGGGCTCGGTCATCGCGATCGCGGTAGTCGGGAAGGCCGGAACCTCCGTACTCCTCGGGGATCGCCATGCCCAGCATGCCCAGCGACCCGAGTTTTCCGAAGACCTCGCGCGGCTGAATGTTTTGGAAGGCCGGCTTCTCTTCCACTCGGCGTAGTGCGGTTCGATCTACTTATCGATGAAATCCCGCGCCAGCTGCCGGAATGCCTCGTGGCCTTCGATGAAGAGTTCGACGCAGGTCAGGCCACAAGCTCCACCAGGGTGGCGTTGGCCGTGCCACCGCCCTCGCACATGGTTTGCAACCCGTAGCGAATTCCGTTGTCGCGCATGTGGTGCACCATGCGCGTCATCAACACCGCCCCGGACGCGCCGAGCGGGTGGCCCAGCGCGATCGCGCCGCCCAGCGGATTGAGCCGCTCAGGATCGGCGCCGGTTTCGGCCAGCCAGGCCAGCGGCACCGGAGCAAAGGCCTCGTTGACTTCGAACACTCCAATCTGCGACAGCTGAACTCCGGCCTTCCGCAGCACCTTTTCGGTGGCCGGAATCGGGCCGGTGAGCATGAGCACAGGATCGGCGCCGGTGACCGCGCCGGCGCGGTAGCGCACGAGCGGGGTCAACCCGAGCTCGAGCGCCACCGGAGGTGTCGTGACCAGCAGCGCCGCTGCACCGTCGGAGATCTGCGAGGAGTTGCCCGCGTGGATCATGCCGTCGTCGACGAACGCCGGTTTCAGCGTGGCGAGTTTTTCCACGGTGGTGCCCCGGCGCACGCCCTCGTCGTCAGTGACCGGCTGCTCGTCGACCCACACCGGAACGATCTGGGCGTCGAACGCGCCGCTGTCCTGCGCGGCGGCCGCCCGCTCGTGCGACAACGCCGAGTACTCGTCGAGCTGGGTGCGGGAAAATCCCCATTTCTTGGCGATCATCTCCGCGGAGATGCCTTGGTTGAAGGAGAAATCGTTATAGCGCTCAAGGACTTTCGGCCCGTACGGCATGCCGGTAGCCCGGGCCGCACCCAGCGGCACCCGGCTCATCACCTCCACCCCGCCTGCAACCACGACGTCCTGCTGTCCCGACATCACCGCCTGCACCGCGAAGTCGAGGGCCTGCTGGCTGGAGCCGCATGCCCGGTTAACCGTGGTGGCTGGGATGGTCTCTGGCCACCCGGCGGCCAGCACCGCGTAGCGGCCGATGTTGCTGGACTGATCGCCGACCTGGGACACACACCCCCAGATCACATCGTCGATGAGCTGCGGATCGATCCCGGCACGGTCGACCAATTCCCTGAGCACAACCGCCGACAGGTCGGCGGCGTGCATGGTCGACAGCGCCCCGTTTCGTTTGCCAACCGGCGTGCGCACCGCCTCGACGATCACCGCTTCACGCATCGTTTCGCTCCGATCTGGGCACCGCCCATCGACCTGTGAACGACGGCTCGCGTTTCTCGGCGAATGCCGCGTAGGCCTCGGCTGCGTCCGTGGTCGCAAAGTTCACCGACTGGGCGCGGGCTTCGTTGGCTAACGCGTCGCGCAGCGTCCGATCCGCGCCTTCGTTCAGCAACGCCTTGCTGTGGGCAAGCGCGATCGTCGGGCCCGCAGCCAGCCGCTCAGCGAGCTCGGTAACGAAGCCGTCTATTTCCTGCCGGGACACCAGCCAGGTCACCAGGTTCAGGGCTTGGGCCTCCTCCG
>NZ_DASRBZ010000537.1:0-2438 GCF_035653355.1 Mycobacterium sp.
ATCGAGTCGAACCGCACGCCGGGCGCGGCCGGCATCCGCATCGGCGACTTCGGCGCCGGGCTGTACCCGCTCTTTACCACCGTTTCCAGCAACCGCCTGATCCGCAACTGGATCGGCATCGACATCGCCGGCGCCCGCAGCACGACGGTAACAACCAACACCATCAGTTCCGAGGATCTGCGCACCGGTGTGTTGATCGAGCCGGGCAGCTCGGGCGCTGCCGCATTCAGTCAGCCCGAGGGCACCGTGCTGCAGCAGAACCAGATCGTCTCCAACGGCGCGTGCAACGCGACGTCCGGCTGCGCCATCCGCCTGGGCGCGGGCGAGACGCAGGACGTGGACGCGACGGCCGCCAACCGCTTCGGCCTACCGGCCAACGCCGACGTCAATACAGTCCTCTGGCACAAACCGAACGACCCCTCGCTGGGTTATATCGACGCCGGGCAATCCACGCCGCAGTTGACCCAAGCGACGCCGCCTGCGAACAGCGCGCCCACCGGCGCATCCGGCGGGCCGACTCCGGGGCCGGGCTCCGGTGGCTCGACGACCTCAAGTCCGAACACGAACGCTGCCGGCGGCCCAGGCGCCTCTTCGACCATCGCGATCGGCGCGAACCCGAACACGATCGCTTCGAGCACGGCCTCACCGGGCGCTGCCAACGCCGGTGCGACGCTGACCGGAGGTCCGGCACAGCCACTCAGCAGCTCGTTTACATCGCCGGCGCTCACCTCGGGACCACCCGCCGGTTCGACGACCTATTCGCCGCCCTGCGACTTTGTGGGGGTCTCCGGCGGTATGGTAAGCACGGTGAGCGTGGCGGCCTTCTTATCAGGGTTTCAGCCGGTCAGCAACATTCGTTCGGCCTGGCGCGTAAACAACGGCACCCACCTCTTCGACGCGCTCTACTTCGCCGGCTCGAGCGCGCCGGTAGAGGCGATGACGCTCCGCGGCGGCGATATCGTGGCGATCTGCGTCTCCGGCGCAGTCCAGGGGCCACCCTAGCCCGGATTATGCATTAGCGGCGGCGCGACGGGTGGCGAGGTGGCGCCAGAGCGGCTCGCTGGGATGGCTGGCTGCGAGATGGAGCCGGACGCAGGTCAGCAACTGGCGCACGCGGCCGGCGAGCTTGAGCAGCCGGAGGCGGATGGTGTCGAACTGGGCGACGGCGAGTTCCGTCCCAGCGAGCCAACCGCGCAGCGTGTGCAAGAGCCAGTAGGCAGCAGCATGCAGGAAGAGCCGGAACTGGTTGGCCAGGAAGCGGTGGTTGCTGAGGCGGTCGGCGGCCAGGGCGTTCTTGAAGTCCTTGATGTAGTTCTCACACTGGCCGCGGTCCACGTAGCGGTCATACACCGCGAGCGGTGCCTCGGCATGGTCGGTGACGACAAAGCGCGTATTCGGCCCTTGCGCCAGCACCTCCGCCTTGTAGACCACCCGTCGCTGTTGCGGCCAGCTGTCCGCCTGATACCAGGTCGCCCCTGCCAGGCGAACCTTTTCTCCACCGGCGGCGTCGCTCTTCGCCTGCGCTTCCGCGAGCAGCGGCGCGGCTACCGCCTCCAGGCGGGGATTGGGGATCAGACCGATGGTGTAGTGCACGCGATTGGCTTCGCACCACCGGTAGAGCCGTGGGACGGCAAAGCCGCTGTCCGCCCGCAGTTCCACCTGCAGCCCGGGCCACGCGGCCCGCAGCCGGTGCACCAGCCGGCGGAGTACCAGGACGGCGAAGCGGCTGCCATGGGCATTGCCCGGGCGCAGCACGGCGGTGATGAGCTGGCCGGTGTCGCCGTCGAAGACCAGCAGGGGATGGTACATGTGCTGGCGATAGTAGGCGTGGTAGCGCACGCCCTCCTGCTTGCCATGGGCGGGGTCGGCCGTGCCATCGAGGTCGAGCAGCACCTGCGTCGGCCGCCCGTGCCGCCCCCGTTCGCGGAGGTAGAGAGTCACCAGGGCGGTGGCGAGCCGTTCGAGGCTGCGGCGGTCCACGCGATTCTCGAAGCGGGACAGCGTTGCCTGGCTGGCGAGGGGCGGGTCGCTCTCGGGCAACCGTCCGCAGAGCAGCTTGAACAGCGGGTCGTGGCGCAGGGTGGTAGCATCGTTCTGGTCGGCGTAGCCACAGGCAATTTGGAACACCCGCTGGCGGCACAGCGCCACGAGCGGATGGCGCTTGCGCTGCGGGGCGGGGAGGCAGGCGGCGAGTTGCTCGCACAAGCCCAGCGCCGCATCGGCCTCGGCAAGCCACGGCAGGCCACCATCGCTGGTGAGCCGGCCACCGTCGAAGGCAGCGGTCAGCGGAACGCCCGCATGGGTCGGGAAGGCCGCCACGCATGGGGTAGACTCGGACATAGAAACACCGTCCGTTCTTGGTTGTCAGCACTCCAAGTATCCGGACGGTGTTTCCTTCTGTCTCGCCCGGCCAACGCTTAGTGCATAATCCGGGCTAG
>NZ_DASRBZ010000538.1:0-4539 GCF_035653355.1 Mycobacterium sp.
TACCGCTACGAGAAGTCAGGTGTGGTGCACGGGTTGACCAGGGCGCGCGGGTTCACCATGGACGACGCGCACATCTTCTGCACCCGCGAGCAACTGCGCGACGAGCTGGTGTCGCTGCTGCGGTTCGTGCTCGACCTGCTCGGTGACTATGGGCTCGAAGACTTCTACCTCGAACTGTCGACGAAGGATCCGGAGAAGTTCGTCGGCTCCGAGGAAGTGTGGGACGAAGCCACTGCCACGCTGGCCGAAGTTGCCCGGGAGTCGGAGCTGGAGCTGGTGCCCGATCCGGGCGGGGCGGCGTTCTACGGCCCGAAAATCTCGGTGCAGGCTCGCGACGCGCTGGGCCGCAGCTGGCAGATGTCGACCATCCAGCTGGACTTCAACTTTCCGGAGCGCTTCGAGCTGGAGTACACCGCCGCCGACGGCAGCCGGCAACGGCCGGTGATGATCCACCGGGCACTGTTCGGGTCCATCGAGCGGTTCTTCGGCATCCTCACCGAGCATTACGCCGGCGCGTTCCCGGCTTGGCTGGCGCCGGTGCAGGTGGTCGGCATCCCCGTCGCCGACCACCACGTACCGTATCTGGAAGACCTTGCCGCGCAACTGAAGTCCCGGGGAGTGCGGGTCGAGGTCGACACCAGCGACGACCGGATGGCCAAGAAGATCGTCCACCACACCAACCAAAAGGTGCCGTTCATGCTGCTGGCCGGCGACCGCGACATCGAAGCCGGCGCGGTGAGCTTCCGGTTCGGTGACCGTACCCAGATCAACGGCATCGCCCGCGACGACGCCGTCGCCGCCATCGTGGAATGGATCGCCGGCCGCGAAAATGCCGCTCCCACAGCTGATCTGGTGAAGGTGGGCGGACGTGAGTGACCCGGAACGTGCGGCTGCGGAGCGAGACGCCGATGAGCCCACCATCACCGGCTCCGGCGCCGACGAGCGCACGATCGTCGACCGGGGTGTCGGCGAAGCCGACCACCTGCAGCGGCTCTGGACCCCGTACCGGATGAGCTATTTGGCCGAAGCGCCGTTGCGGCGCGACAACTCCGCCTCGGCTCAGCCGTTCACCGACATCCCGCAGCTCTCCGACGAGGACGGGTTGGTGGTGGCCCGCGGCGAACTGGTCTACGCGGTGCTCAATTTGTACCCGTACAACCCGGGGCACCTGATGGTGGTGCCCTATCGGCGGGTATCCGAACTGGAGGATCTCACCGAAGAGGAAAGCGCTGAGCTGATGGCCTTCATCCAGAAGGCGATTCGCGTCATCAAGGCGGTGTCGCGGCCGCACGGCTTCAACGTCGGCGTCAACCTAGGGACCTCGGCGGGCGGCTCGCTGGCCGAGCACCTGCACGTGCACGTGGTTCCGCGCTGGGGCGGGGACGCGAACTTCATCACGATCATCGGCGACTCCAAGGTCATCCCCCAGCTGCTGCGCGACACCCGCCAACTGCTGGCCACCGAGTGGGCGAAACAGCCGTGAGCGCGCCGGCGACGATGCAGAGCGTGGCGATGAGGAGGAGCGGCGCCATTGAGTAGGCTTCTGTCCCGGGAAGGCGTCGCACGCGTCACCACACCGCTGGCGCGGGGGTTGCTGCGAGCCGGCTTGACCGCAGACAGCGTCACGATCATGGCCACCGCGGCGGCGGTGCTGCCAGCGCTGACGCTGTTTCCGACCGGCCGACTGTTCGTCGGCACACTCGTGATCTGGTTCTTCGTCATGTTCGACATGCTCGACGGGGCGATGGCGCGGGAAAGCGGCGGCGGCAGCCGCTTCGGCGCGGTGCTGGACGCCACCTGCGACCGCATCAGCGACGGCGCGGTGTTCTGCGGGCTGTTGTGGTGGGCGGCGTTCGGTCTGCGCAGCCCGTCGCTGGTGGTGGCGACGATGATCTGCCTGGTGACCTCGCAGGTGATCTCCTATATCAAGGCCCGCGCCGAAGCCAGCGGGCTGCGCGGCGACGGCGGCTTTATCGAACGACCGGAGCGGCTGATCATCGTGCTGGTGGGTGCCGGCCTGTCGGATCTGCCGGTGTTCCCGCTGCATTGGGCGCTGCCCGTGGCGATGTGGGTGCTGGCGGTGGCCAGCATGATCACCTGCGCCCAACGGCTGCACACTGTGCGGCACTCCGCTGGCGCAGCGGAACCGTTCGGCGCGCCGGACGAGCACGGCAAGCCGGAGACGAGCGAACCGTGATCTCGATCCCGGCGGGTCTGAGAGTGCCTGACGTCAGCCGCTTGCCGCTGGGTGGCCGGATGAAGGACTTGGGATACGCAGCGGGCTGGCGGCTGGTGCGCGCCATGCCGGAGCTGGCCGCCCGCAACGTCTTCGACGCCGGGGCCCTTTACGCCGCCCGCAACGGCGGGCCGGACCAGCTGCGCAAGAACTTGGCCCGCGTCATCGGCGTGCCCCCGGCCGACGTGCCCGGTACGCTGATGCGTGCCTCGCTGGCCTCCTACGCCCGGTACTGGCGGGAGGTGTTTCGGTTGCCGACGATGGACCACCGCGCGCTGGCCCGCCAGCTTCACGAATCGATCGGCGGCCAGCAGCATCTGGCTGCGGCGCTGGCGGCCGGTCGGGGAGCGGTGCTGGCCCTGCCACACAGCGGGAACTGGGATATGGCAGGGGTCTGGCTGGCGCAGACCCACGGCACCTTCACCACCGTCGCCGAGCGGCTCAAACCCGAGTCGCTATACCGGCGGTTCATCGACTACCGCGAGAGCCTCGGCTTCGAGGTGCTGCCATTGTCCGGCGGCCAGCGCCCGCCGTTCGAGCTGCTCTGCGAACGGCTGGCCGACAACAGGGTGGTGTGCCTGATGGCTGAGCGCGACCTCACCCGCACCGGGGTTCAGGTCTATTTCTTCGGGGAACCCACCCGGATGCCCGCGGGGCCGGCCAAGCTCGCTATCGAGACCGGGGCGGCCCTGCTGCCGGCGCACTGCTGGTTCGAGCGCGACGGCTCGCGTGCCGAGATTTATCCGGCGCTGGACTGCACGAGCGGCGACGTCGGCGTCATCACCCAGGCGCTGGCCGACCGGTTCGCGGACAACATCGCCGCCTACCCCGCCGACTGGCACATGCTGCAGCCGCAATGGTTGGCCGATCTGTCGGACGAGCGCCGGGCCAGTCTGGGGGCCGCCTGATGCGGATCGGCATGGTGTGCCCGTACTCGTTCGACGTCCCCGGCGGGGTGCAGTCGCATGTGTTGCAGCTGGCCGAGGTGATGCGTGCCCGCGGGCACATGGTCAGCGTGCTGGCACCGTCGTCACCCCACGTCAAGCTGCCTGACTACGTGGTCTCTGCGGGCCGAGCGGTTCCGATTCCCTACAACGGCTCGGTGGCCCGGCTGCAGTTCAGCCCCGCGGTGCACCGCAGAGTCAGGCGCTGGCTGACCGACGGCAACTTCGACGTGCTGCACTTGCACGAGCCCAACGCGCCCAGCCTGTCGATGTGGGCACTGCGCGTCGCCGAGGGCCCGATCGTGGCGACGTTTCACACATCGACGACCAAGTCGCTGACCCTGTCGGTGTTCCAAGGGGTGCTGCGGCCTTGGCACGAAAAGATCGTCGGCCGCATCGCGGTTTCCGATCTTGCGCGGCGCTGGCAGATGGAAGCACTCGGCTCTGACGCGGTGGAGATTCCCAACGGTGTCGACGTGGCGTCCTTCGCGTCGGCGCCGCGACTGGACGGGTATCCGCGGGCCGGCAAGACCGTGCTGTTCTTGGGCCGCTACGACGAGCCCCGCAAGGGCATGAGCGTGCTGCTCGGCGCGCTGCCAATGCTGGTGCAGCAGTTCCCGGACGTGCAGCTGCTGATCGTCGGCCGCGGCGACGAAGACGAATTACGCAGCCAGGCAGGCGAATTCGTGGGTCACCTGCGTTTCCTGGGTCAGGTCGACGATGCCGGCAAGGCGTCGGCGTTGCGCAGCGCCGATGTCTACTGCGCGCCCAACACCGGCGGCGAGAGCTTCGGCATCGTGTTGGTCGAAGCGATGGCCGCGGGTACCGCGGTGGTGGCGAGCGACCTGCATGCGTTTCGGCGGGTGTTGCGCGACGGCGAGGCCGGCTGCTTGGTGCCCGTCGACGATCCGGCCGCGCTGGCTGCCACGCTGGCCGAGGTGCTGCACAACGACGTCTTGCGGGAACGCTACATCGCGGCCGGCGCCGAGGCGGTGCGCCGATACGACTGGTCGGTGGTGGCCAACCAGATCATGCGGGTCTACGAGACGGTCGCCGGCTCGGGCACAAAGGTCCAGGTGGCCAGCTGATGGTTTGGCTGGCTGTGGCGATCGCCGTGCTGGTCGCGGTGCTGGTGCTGTTCGCGGGGTGGGTGTATCAGACCGCCAACCGGCTCGACCGCTTGCACGTGCGCTATGACCTCTCGTGGCAGGCGCTGGACGCCGGGTTGGCCCGCCGCGCCGTGGTGGCCCGCGCGATCGCCGTCGACGCCTACGGCGGTGCCGCCGAAGGTAAACGGTTGGCGGCACTGGCCGATGCCGCCGAGCGTGCGCCGCGGCATGCGCGCGAGGCCTGCGAAAA
>NZ_DASRBZ010000539.1:0-2684 GCF_035653355.1 Mycobacterium sp.
CTGGCAGGACCAGCACGGCCACTGCGAGATCGTCTATGACAGCGTTCGGGTGCCGGCGACCAATCTGCTGGGCGAAGAAGGCGCGGGTTTTGCGATCGCCCAGGCCCGGCTGGGCCCGGGCCGCATCCACCACTGCATGCGCGCCCTCGGCGCTGCCGAACGCGCACTGGCGTTGATGGTCGACCGGGCCCGCAGCCGGGTGGCTTTCGGCAAGGCGCTGGCCGAGCAGGGCGTGGTGCAGCAGTCAATTGCGAAGTCACGCAACGAGATCGACCAGGCTCGGCTACTGTGCGAAAAAGCTGCCTGGACCATCGACCAACACGGCAACAAGGCCGCGCACCTACTGGTCTCGCAGATCAAGGCGGTGGCCCCGCAGGTTGCCTGTGATGTGATCGACCGCGCCATCCAGGTGCACGGCGCGGCGGGAATCAGCGACGACACCCCGCTGGCCCGGCTGTACGGCTGGCACCGCGCGATGCGCATCTTCGACGGGCCCGACGAGGTTCACCTGCGTTCAATTGCCCGTGCTGAAATCGGCCGCGAGAAAAGCTCTTTCGCTTCGGCGGTTACTCAGTGACGACTGAGATTCGCGAACTTCCCGGCGCGGTGAACTTCCGCGACGTTGCCGTGTCCGCGGGTATCCGGTCCGGCCGGCTGTTCCGCTCAGGCGAGCTGAGCGGTCTGGACGACGACGGGCGGGCAGCGCTGCGCCGGCTCGGCGTTACCGATGTCGCCGACTTGCGCTCGCCTCGCGAGGTGCAGCGCCGGGGACCGGGACGGGTGCCCGACGGCGTCGACATTCACCTGTTGCCGATCCCCGACCTGGCCGCGGACCAAAGCGAGGCCGACGGCGAGCCGCCGCATGAGCATGCGTTCAAACGGCTGATGACCGACAAGCCCAGCGACGAGTCCGTCGCCGAGGCCGCCAGCCGCTACATGGTCGACGAGTATCGCAGGTTCCCCACTTACGCAGGGGCGCAACGTGCTGTGCGACAGGTAATTTCGCTGCTCGCAGCCGGCCGCTCGGTGTTGGCCCACTGTTTTGCGGGCAAGGACCGCACCGGCTTTGTCATCGGCTTGGTGCTGGAAGCGATCGGGCTGGACCGTGACGACATCTTGGCCGACTACTTGCGCAGCAACGAGGCCGCGCCACAGCTGCGCGCGCGGATCATGGAGATGATCCAGCAGCGCTCAGACACCGAACTGACTCCCGAGGTGATGACGTTCACCGAGGCCCGGCTCTCCGATGAGGTCCTCGGTGTCCGGCCGGAGTATCTGGCCGCTGCGCGGCAATCGATCGACGAGACCTACGGCTCGCTGGAGGCCTACCTGCGCGACGCGGGCATCACCGCGTCGGAACTGGATCGCCTCCGGGAAGCACTTTTGCGCTGAAGCTCGTTGCTGATCAGCCCGCTCAGCCGCCCCGATCTCATTCACGCAGTTGTCGCCGCGCCAACCAGCGGGCTGCTCACCAAATCAGGACCGCGGCCGCCCACACCGCGGCGGCCAGCAGCGCTGCGGCCAACTCCACGCCGACCGACAGCGCCACGCCTTTCAACGCATGCACAGTTGACACCCACGCGGCCTGCCGGTCCTGGCGCCGCGTCAATTCGGCAAGATAGATGCCGCCCACGAACCCGATCGCCAACCCCAACAAGGGGATCACGAAAAACCCTATAATGCCGAGCAATCCGCCAACAACCAGACTGGATGTCGCCACCTCGGCGCGGCGCATCCGGCGCATCGGCCACAGGTACTTGATCACCGCTCCGACACCCAGCAGCGCCGCGACGATGGCGAGGGTCACCCACGACGTGGCCGTCCGCTCGACGGCAGCCCACACCGCGATGGCCCCGAATACCAGCACCGACCCTGGCAGCAACGGCACGACGATGCCGACGAGGCCGACGACAATGATAAGCGCGACCAGGACTATCCCGCCGGTGCTCATTTATGGCTCCAGCACCACCTTGCCCAGCACACCGCCGTCGGCCAAGCTCTGCAGCGCAGCACGCCCTTCGGAAAGCGGATACCGCTGCGGCGGTGGTGGTTTCAGGCCTAAGGACACCAGCTGGCTTAGCCCCCACGCGAACAGCGCCGCCGAACCCGGAACTTTGTTCAGGTATTCGCCCCACGCCACCCCCAACACGCCGACGTTTCGCAGCAGCAGCCGGTTGACCGTGACGGTCGGGATGCCGCCGGCGGCAAAACCGATCACCAGCAGCTTGCCGTCGATCGCCAGCACCCGGATGGCGTCGTCAAAAGCCGGCCCACCGATGGGATCGACGACGATGTCAACGCCGCGGCCGTCGGTCACGTCGCGCACCCGCTGGGCCCAGCCCTCGCTCAGCGGCAACACCAGGTCAGCGCCCAGCGACTCGACGAAATCCACTGCGCCCGTGCGGTGCACCATCGCGATCACTTGACCGGCGCCCATCGCCTTGGCCACCTGGACGGCGGCGCTGCCTATGCCGCCGGCCGAGCCGAGCACCAGCACGGTGTCACCCGGCCGCATCGCGGCCCGGCGGGCCAGCGCGAAGTACATGGTGTTGTAGTTCACCAGCAGCGACACCGCTTGGGCGTCGTCCAGTTGCGCCGGGCTGCGGGTGACGTTGGCCACCGGAGCCGCCACCTGTTCGGCGTAGCCGCCCAGGACACCGAATGCTGAGACCCGGTCGCCCACC
>NZ_DASRBZ010000540.1:0-5742 GCF_035653355.1 Mycobacterium sp.
TCGCTCGCCGACCTGTACGCGAAGACCCAGCATCCGGTGCTCGAGCTGCTGCTGCGGCACCGGGAGGTCGCACGGCTCAAGTCCGTTGTGGACGGGCTGTTGCCCCTGATCGACGACCACGGCCGCATTCACACCACGTTCAACCAGACGGTGGCCGCGACCGGCCGGCTGTCGTCCACCGACCCGAACCTGCAGAACATCCCGGTCCGCACCGCCGAGGGCCGGCGCATCCGCGAGACGTTCGTGGTGGGGCCGGAGTTCGAGTCGCTGATGACCGCCGACTACAGCCAGATCGAGATGCGGATCATGGCGCACTTGTCGCGGGACGCCGGGCTGATCGAGGCATTCACGACGGGGGAGGACCTGCACACCTTCGTGGCGTCGCGCGCGTTCGACATCGCGCCCGAGCAGGTCGATCCGGAGATGCGGCGGCGGATCAAGGCGATGTCCTACGGCCTCGCGTACGGGCTGTCCGCCTTCGGCCTGTCCCAGCAGCTCGGCATCAGCCCGGAAGAGGCGCGCGAGCAGATGGACGCCTACTTCGCCCGGTTCGGCGGGGTCCGCGACTACCTGCATGCCGTCGTCGAACAGGCCCGCAAGGACGGCTACACCTCGACCGTGCTGGGCCGGCGGCGCTACCTACCTGAGCTGGACAGCAGCAATCGACAGGTCCGCGAGGCCGCGGAGCGGGCCGCGCTCAACGCACCCATCCAGGGCAGCGCGGCCGACATCATCAAGGTCGCGATGATCGAGGTCGACAAGGCGCTCAAAGCGGCCGGGCTCAAGTCCCGCATGCTGCTGCAGGTCCATGACGAACTGCTGTTCGAAGTCGCTCCCGGTGAGCGGGAGCAACTCGAAGCGTTGGTGCGCGACAAGATGTGCGGCGCCTACCCGCTTGACGTGCCGCTGGAGGTGTCGATGGGCTATGGCCGCTCATGGGACACCGCCGCGCACTAGCGCGGCAATCTGCGCGAGCGGCCCACTGACCAAAACATCGCCGGGCGTGCAGCTGTGGCGAGATCTTCGCGAATTTTCCGCCCTGAGTTCACGCTCGACGCAGATGGGCCGAGTTTGGCCAGCATGTGCACAGTCGAGTAGCCTCGACGGGTAACTCAATTTGTCCCTACGACCAAACCTGTCCGGAGCAACCCAACAATATGCCGAGTCCCACCGTCTCCTCGCCCCAAGTAGCCGTCAACGACATCGGCTCGAGCGAGGACTTTCTCGCCGCCATCGACAAAACCATCAAATACTTCAACGATGGCGACATCGTGGAAGGGACCATCGTCAAGGTTGACCGCGATGAGGTTCTGCTCGATATCGGCTACAAGACCGAAGGTGTCATTCCCTCTCGCGAGCTGTCCATCAAGCACGACGTCGACCCGCACGAGGTCGTCAAGGTCGGCGACAAGGTCGAGGCCCTGGTTCTCACCAAGGAGGACAAAGAAGGCCGGCTGATCCTGTCGAAGAAGCGCGCGCAGTACGAGCGGGCGTGGGGCACCATCGAAGCGCTCAAGGAAAAGGACGAGGCCGTCAAGGGCACCGTCATCGAGGTCGTCAAGGGTGGGCTGATCCTCGACATTGGGCTGCGCGGCTTCCTGCCGGCGTCGCTGGTCGAAATGCGGCGGGTCCGTGATCTGCAGCCCTACATCGGCAAGGAACTCGAGGCCAAGATCATCGAGCTGGACAAGAACCGCAACAACGTGGTGCTCTCCCGCCGGGCCTGGCTGGAGCAAACCCAGTCCGAGGTGCGCAGCGAATTCCTCAACCAGCTGCAAAAAGGCGCCATCCGCAAGGGTGTGGTGTCCTCGATCGTCAACTTCGGCGCGTTCGTCGACCTCGGCGGTGTGGACGGTCTGGTGCACGTCTCCGAGCTGTCCTGGAAGCACATCGACCATCCCTCCGAGGTGGTGCAGGTCGGCGACGAGGTCACCGTCGAGGTGCTCGACGTCGACATGGACCGCGAGCGTGTCTCGTTGTCGCTCAAGGCGACTCAGGAAGACCCGTGGCGGCACTTCGCCCGCACGCATGCCATCGGGCAGATCGTGCCGGGGAAGGTCACCAAGCTGGTGCCCTTCGGTGCGTTCGTGCGCGTCGAGGAGGGTATCGAAGGCCTGGTGCACATCTCCGAGCTCTCGGAGCGCCACATCGAGGTCGCCGATCAGGTGGTCGGTGTTGGCGACGAGGTGATGGTCAAGGTCATCGACATCGACCTGGAACGCCGTCGTATCTCGTTGTCGCTCAAGCAGGCCAACGAGGACTACACCGAGGAGTTCGACCCCGCCAAATACGGCATGGCCGACAGCTACGACGAGCAGGGCAACTACATCTTCCCGGAGGGTTTCGACCCCGAAACCAACGAGTGGCTCGAGGGTTTCGACAAGCAGCGCGCGGAATGGGAAGCCCGCTACGCCGAGGCCGAGCGCCGGCACAAGATGCACACCGCGCAGATGGAGAAGTTCGCCGCGGCCGAGGCTGCCGCGGGAGCCGAGCAGCCGCAAGCCAACGGGGGAGCGCCGGCCGAAGAACAGCAGGGCGGCTCGCTGGCCAGCGACGCTCAACTGGCCGCGCTGCGGGAGAAACTCGCCGGCAGCGCCTAACTGGCGATGCTTCGGATCGGGCTGACCGGCGGCATCGGTGCCGGGAAGTCTGCGGTAACCGCGACGTTCGAGCAATGCGGTGCGGTTGTGGTCGATGCCGACGTGATCGCCCGCGAGGTGGTCGAACCCGGAACCCAAGGATTGGCGGCGCTGGTCGACGCGTTCGGTGACGACATTCTGCTGCCCGACGGCGCGCTAGATCGTCCTGCGTTGGCGGCCAAGGCTTTTCAGAACGATGACGCGCGCAAGACCCTGAACGGGATCGTTCACCCCTTGGTCGGCAAGCGTCGCACCGAGATCATCGCAGCAGTACCCGAGGACGCGGTCGTGGTGGAAGACATTCCGCTGCTGGTCGAATCCGGGATGGCGCCGCTTTTCCCGCTGGTGGTTGTCGTGCATGCCGACGCCGACCTGCGGATGCGGCGGCTGGTCGAACAACGCGGCATGGCCGAAGACGACGCCCGCGCGCGTATTGCCGCGCAGGCCAGCGACGAGCAGCGCCGCGCCGTCGCCGACATCTGGCTGGACAACTCCGGCAGCCTGGAGGCGTTGGCGCAGCGCGCCTGTGACGTGTGGAACCACCGGATCGCGCCGTTCGCGCGTAATGTCACCGCCCGGCAGGTCTTTCGGCTGTCAGCTGCGCGGTTGACACGGGCTGACCCGGCGTGGCCCGAGCAGGCGCGGCGCATCGTTGACCGGCTCAGGGCCGCATGCGGTGCCAAGGCGCTGCGCGTCGACCACATCGGGTCGACCGCGGTGCCCGGTCTAGACGCCAAGGACGTCATCGACATTCAGGTCACCGTGGAGTCACTGGCGGCGGCCGACGAACTCGCCGACGCGTTGCTGTCCGCCGGATATCCACGCATCGGCGACATCACCACCGACGTCGCCAAACCCGACGCCCGAAGCACGGTCGAACATTACGACCACAGTACCGACCCTGCCTTGTGGCACAAGCGTATTCACGGCTCAGCCGACCCTGGTCGTCCGGCCACTGTTCATCTGCGGGTCGACGGCTGCCCCAACCAACAGTTCGCGCTGCTGTTCGTCGACTGGCTGACCGCCGACCCCGGTGCGCGCGCGGAGTACCTCAGCGTCAAGCAGAAAGCGGCGAGCGCGGCGCCCGCCGACGGCGGTGTCGCCCAGTACAACGAGGCGAAGGAACCCTGGTTTCGCGACGCCTACCGCCGCGCCTGGGAGTGGGCCGATGCCGTCGGCTGGCGGCCGTAGAGCTTAGTTGGCGCGCGGCGACCTCTCTGCGCCCCGGCTACGCCGCGCTTGCGATCGCCGCTAGGTGCTGGTCAGCGGCGCGCCGCAAGGCAGCACCCCGTTCATCGGGTCAGTGCTGCCTTGCACCGGCCTGACGAATTGATCGACCTGCGCGGCGACATTGTCGTCGATGTCGACCTCGCAGTGCACATTGGCCGAATAGGGCCAACGGATCGCCACTTGCATGCCGGCTTTCTGCGGATCGGCCAGCACAGCGTTGGCCTGGAATGCGTTGCCAGGCACCGAGCTCAGTGGAGCGGTGTTCGTCTGCGTGTCGTTGATCATGAAGGTGGCCTGACTGCCGGGGGCCACCCCCTCGATCCGCGCAATGTAGGTGACGTTGTGCAGTTCGGCCATCGCCGCGGCGGGAACTAACTGGCCGCAACCGACGAGCATCGCCGCTGTTGCCGTGACGAAACCGATTCGCGTGGTGGCGTTCATGACTGCCGACATTACCGCCCCGCGCCTGCCGCAGAACACGCGATTGTCAGCTAACGCCGCTCGGTTGGCAACGGGGACACCACAACGACGTCCTGCCGCCGGCCCGACCGCGGGACAGCCGCCCGCCGCAGCGTGGACAGCTGGGATCGGGCTCGTCGCGCACACCGGTGAGCCACCGCCGCAGGCCCGGTACGCGGCCGTGCCGCACCGCGGTGCGCAGCACCCGTTTCATGGTGGTGTGCAACTGCTTCACCTCGCCTTCGTCCAAGCCGGCGACCGGCCGGAACGGATGCAGGCCGGCCTGCCAGCAGATTTCGTCGGTGAGCAGGTTGCCCAGCCCGGCGATCAGGGACTGGTCCAACAGCGTCGCCTTGAGCCCACCACGGCGGCCGGACAGCACCTCACGGAAGGCTGGCAGATCGATGTCCAGCGCGTCGGGGCCTTGGGCCCCTGTGGCCCTGGCAATTTCATCGTCACCCGTGGCCAGCCACACGCCGCGCAGCTTGCGCAAGTCGGCGTAGCGCAACTCCCCGCGGTCGAGGGTGAGCACAAGCCGTTCGTAGCCCTCCTCCTCGGCGCCGCGGCCCGCATAGTACGGGTGACCCGTCATTCCGCTGTGCACGAGAAGGACCGGGCCGTCGGTCGGCAGGATCAGCCATTTGCCGTGGCGGCGCGGTGCAGTGAACCGGTGGCCGACAAGGTTGCGCGCCAATGCTCGTGCGGTGGTATTGCGCAATACCCCGGGGTCGCGCACGTCGACGTCTCGCACTCGACGGCCGGGCAGCGTCTCGGCCAGGGCCCGGCGAAACCCCTCGACGTCAGGAAGTTCCGGCATGGAGTTTCGCCAGGCGGCGTGCCGGGCCGGTCAGTGAGCGGGCATGCCGCTGCATATCGACCCATGGATCACCTTGATTAGCAAGTCGTTTCGGGATGTCACGCAGCGTGAACCGGTCCGGGCGGATACCGCGGTTGTCGAGTTCATCCCACTCCAGCGGGGTCGCCACCGGCGCGCCAGGACGGGCCCGCACCGAATACGGTGCGACTGCAGTCTGCGCGTACGCGTTTCGCATGACGTCGACATACACCCGTCCCTCGCGCTTGTCCTTGCGGGCTTCAACCGTGCGGTGTGCCGGGTCGTCGGCCACCACCAGGTCGGCGACACCGCGGGCGAATTGGCGGACCGTGTCGAAGTCGGCGTCGCCGCGCAGCGGCACCACGACATGCAGCCCCCGCGAACCGGTGGTCTTCACATAGCGCGCCAAGCCGATGTCGTCCAGCACGCCGGCGACTGCGCGCGCAGTGGCCCGCACCACCGAGAAGTCGTCGCCGGACGGGTCGAAGTCGAACACCAATCGATCCGGTGTGTGCAGCCGCCCACGACGAGACAGCCAGGCATGCAGGGTGATGCAGTTCTGGTTGGCCAACCACACCA
>NZ_DASRBZ010000541.1:0-7231 GCF_035653355.1 Mycobacterium sp.
GGGCGGGTGTACTGGACCACTTTCGGGCGATCGAGACAGACTTAGACTTCGACGATCCGGCACACGGCCGTGATGGGCCGATCCCAGTACGGCGAACGTGCGAATTCGTCGGGACCACAGAGTCTTTCATAGCAGCAGCGCAGCGTGCCGGTTTTCCCTGGATCGATGACCTGAATGATGTTGGGGCCCAACATGGGATGCCGGCAGGCGTGGGTGCAGTCCCCCTCAATATCGTCGACGGTGTACGCACGGGAGCAGGCGCCGGGTTTCTGCTGCCCGCACTGAAACGGACCAACCTCACGCTGCTGGAGCGAACGCGGGTAATACGGGTCCGGTTTTCGGGCACCCGCGCGGTCGGGGTCGATGCGATCGGACCGGGCGGCCCGATCGCACTAGCGGCCGATCGAATCGTTTTGTGCGCAGGAGCAATCGAGTCAGCGCACCTGTTGATGCTGTCGGGTGTCGGGGACGAGGCGATGTTGCGCGCCGTCGGCGTGCGGGTGCTGGTACCGCTGCCGGTCGGGATGCGTTGCAGCGACCACCCGGAATGGGTGTTGCCCACCAGCTGGGCGGTGGCCCCCCAACGTCCGGTGCTGGAAGTGGTACTGAGCACTGCCGAAGACATCGAAATCCGGCCATACACAGGAGGATTCGTCGCAATGGTGGGCGACGCCGGCGGTGGCTACCCGGATTGGCCGCATATCGGGGTAGCCCTCATGCAGCCGCGGGCGCGCGGGCGCATCACGCTGGTATCCGCCGATCCGTTTGTGCCGCCGCGCATCGAGCAACGCTACGATAGCGAGCCCGACGACGTCGCCGCCTTGCGTCGGGGCAGCGAACTTGCGCGCGAATTAGCAGGCGGGGCTGCACAAGTCGGGCAACCGTTGTGGTCGACGTCGCAACATCTTTGCGGCAGTGCGCCGATGGGCACGCAGCACGACCCCGGTGCGGTCGTTGACCACCGTTGCCGGGTACATGGTATCGAGCGCCTCTGGGTGGTCGACGGCTCAATTCTGCCGGCGATCACCAGCCGCGGACCGCACGCCACTATCGTGATGCTCGCGCACCGGGCCGCCGAGTTCATCGAATAAGGTGCGCTAGGCGAGCAACCAAGGTCCACCCCAGTACGCTGGTCATGCCGGATGGGGCTCTCCACCAGTGGGAGACCCCTCGCGCCGGCGGCGCTGGAGATTTCGAGACTCCCGGTCTCGTAGGTAGACGGCTAGTCTTGTTCCTAAACGGGAGGTGGTCCACATCGCCGACAGCAGTACCGATCCGCGGCCCGCGCGTTCGCGCGCTCGTTTGCTGGAAGCCGCCACTGCGTTACTTCGCTCCGGGGGACCCCGGGCGGTGACCATCGATGCGGTCACTCGTGGCGCCAACGTAGCCAGAGCGACGCTGTATCGCCACTTCCCGAGCGCGAACGATTTGCTGGCAGCAGCGTTCAACAGCCTGCTCCCACCGGCGCCGATGCCGCCGGCTGAGGGTTCGCTGCGGGACCGGCTGATCGCGCTGGTGCTGGCCGAGGCGGAGTTGATCGCCGAAGCGCCCTTCATGCTGTCCGCGATGTCCTGGATGGCGCTGGGCGGCGACCTAGAACAGTTGCCAGAACCGCGTGACGCCGCCGACAGCCCTGCGCTGACCACGCTGCGCGAACGCATCGCCCAGCAGTACGCGGCCCCGTTCGACGCCATTTTCGATAGCCCGGAGGCGGCCGAACTCGGTGACATCGACCGCTCCCGTGCGATCGCGCTCCTGATTGGCCCACTGGTTTTGGGCCGGTTATCCACCTTGCCTGATTTCGACTACCGCGAGTGTGCCCGCGCCGCGGTGGACGGTTTCCTCTACGCGCAGCGCCAGCAAAGCAAGAGCATCACCGCAACTGGTAGCGGATCGGCAGATGCTTCAGACCGCCGACAAATACAGTAGCGATAAGTTCTGGCTCACCGTTCAGCTCAATAGATTTCAGCCGCGGCAGCAGCTCAGTGAAGAAGCTGTTCACCTCCATCCGGGCTAGTGCGGCGCCCAGGCAGAAGTGCACCCCGTACCCGAAAGCCAAGTGCTTGTTGGGATCACGCCCGACGTCGAAGCGGAACGGGTCGTCGAACACCTCCTCGTCGCGGTTGCCGGAAACGTAGGACAGATACACCGACTCGCCCTTGGTGATCGGCACACCGCGAACGACGGTGTCCTCCGTGGCGGTGCGCATAAATTCCTTGACCGGGGTGACCCAACGGATCATCTCTTCGACGGCCAGCGGCATCAGGTCAAGGTTCTCGGTGAGTCGCTTTCTCTCATCTGGGTTTTCGATCAGCGCCTGCAGCCCACCGGCAATAGTCGCGCTGGTGGTGTCATGCCCAGCCGTGGCGATGATGACGTAGTACGAAGCGGTCTCGACGTCCGACAGCGGTTCGCCGTCCACGCGGGCATTGGCAATCGCCGACGCCAGGTCCTCGGTTGGGTGTTCACGCCGCGACGCGGTGAGAGCGCTGAAATAGCCGAAGAAATCGAGCAATACCTGGAGTTGTTCTTCGGGGGTGCTGCCGCGTTTGAATTCGGCGTCATCGCCGCCGAAGAGCTCCTGGGTGAGCCTGAGCATCCGCGGGAAATCCGATTCCGGTAGACCCAGCAGCGACATGATGACGTAGAGCGGGTAGTTGACGGCAACCTCTTGCACGAAGTCGCACTCGTTGCCGGCGGCCATCATTTTGTCGACGTAGATCTTGGCCAGCTCGTCGACGCGAACCTTCAACGCTCGCATCGCCTTGGGCCGAAACCAGTCCGCGCCGATCGCCCGCACCACCCGGTGTTGCGGGTCGTCCATGTGGATCAGCGTGCGCAGGCCCATCCCAGCCTCCAGTTGGGCGCGCGCGATGTCGTCGTTCTCCGCGGTCTGCAACAGCGGCCGGGGCTCGTTGACCCACAGGTTGTTGGCCCGCTCGATGTCCATGATGTCGGCATGTTTGGTGATCGCCCAGAACGGCCGGTACGGCGGACAGTCGACCAGCGATACCGGGGCGTGGGCGCGCAGATGAGTCAGGGCCGCGTGCAGGCGTGGCTCGTCGGTGTAGGCGGTCGGGTCGGCGAATACTTTCGCAGCCTCGTCAATGATCGGTGTGCTCATCGGACTCCTCGCGTCGCCGGGCTGTCATCAGTGTCAGTGATCGGCGACGCGGCGGGAGCGGTTTGCGTCGATCAGCTGGCCCTGCCTTGTCCTAGGCTCGGTTTCGTGCGAATCGCACTACCACGCGTGGGGGCCGTCGCGGTGTTGGTGACCGCGATGTTGGTGGCGGCATGCGGTCATGGCGGCGTCCTGCCACGGCAAAAGTCGGCTCCGGATCGCACAGGCCCAGCAGACGCCGGCGTAGTCCGCACCGCTTTGGGTCTGGTTCGCGGCCAGGTGGCCGCGGATTACCGCCTGTTCCAAGGGATTCCGTATGCGGCACCCCCGGTGGGGCCGCTGCGCTGGCAACCGCCGCAGCCACCGGCGCCGTGGACTGGAATGCGGGACGCCACTAAGCCGGGCCCGCAGTGCATGCAAGAAAGCCGCGGCCGAAAGGCGACCGGTGAGGACTGCCTGACGCTCAACGTGTGGACGCCGCCGCTCAAGGCCACCGCCGAGAAACACCCGGTGATGGTGTGGATTCACGGTGGCGGCTTCGTCAATGGCAGCGGCGACCTGTACAACTCGCGGTGGCTGGTCGGCCAGGGCCACATTGTCGTCGTCACGATCAATTACCGGCTGGGCGCGCTCGGATTTCTGGCTCACCCTTCGCTCGGGGCGGGCGATCGTGTCGGCAACTACGGGCTGGCCGACCAGCAAGCGGCACTGCGCTGGGTTCGAGGCAACATCGCCGACTTCGGCGGGGATCCGACCAGAGTGACCATCGCCGGGGAATCGGCAGGCGCCATGTCGGTGTGCGACCACCTGGTGGCACCTGGGTCGGCGGGGTTGTTCCGTGCCGTAATCATGCAAAGCGGACCGTGCCAAGAGCAGGCCGACCTGGCTACGGAGCAGCGCACCAGCCTGGACTATGCGGCATCGGTCGGCTGCCCCGATCCGCGCACCGCCGCGCAGTGCTTGCGCGCGCTGCCGGCCACCAAGCTGGCCCGGCCGCCCTGGTACTTGCGTATCGGCGACTCGGACTCGCTGTCGGGCCCGGCGACCGGGACAGCGACGCTGCCGGTCGAACCGGTCGCTGCAATCGCCGCCGGCCGTGCCGCCAAGGTTCCGGTGTTAATTGGAACCAACCAGGACGAATTCACGATGTTCACCGCACTGCGGTATTTGCGGCTGGGGCGCACCATGACGGCTGCGGAGTATCCGCGTGTGCTGGCCGACATTTTCGGTCCGGACGGTCGGGCAGTGGTGGCGCACTATCCGCCCGAGCGCTACGGCGGTGACGTGTCCCTCGCCTACTCCGCTGCAGTGACCGACGGTGTATTCGCTTGTGTCGCCGACCGAGTGGCCGAGGGGCTGCGTCGGGGATCACCGGTGTATGCGTACGAATTCGACGACCGCGGGGCTCCGGCGCCCGATCCGTTGCGCCGTGCGCCGTTCCCGGTCGGTGCCAGCCACTCGCTGGAATTGCGCTACCTCTTCGCCGTCGGCGGGGCGCCTCCGCTGAGCCCGGCGCAGCGCCAGCTGTCCGGCCAGATGATCGCCTACTGGACGCAGTTCGTCACCAGCGGCGTACCGAAAGCGGCCGGCCAACCCGGTTGGCCGCCGCTGGGCGGCGATCCGGCGCACACCCCGTACATGTCGCTGCGGCCCGATGGCAGCAGGGTGGTCGCCAACTTCGCCGACTCGCACCAATGCCCGTTCTGGGCCAGCTTGAAGGGGAAGCGCTAGAGGCCTGCTAGCCCGCCGAGACTGCGGCCACCGCGCCGAGACTGCGGTCATGGCGTGCAATCCTGCTCGACGCGCGGCGTGTGCAGTCTCGATGCCACCGCAGTCTCGAGGTGCATGCCGCGCCCGGACGACGCCTTACCGCGCCGGTGTCACCCAGGTAGTGATGTCGGCGTGCACCACTTCGGTCCCGTCGCGGTCAAGGACCCTGACCGGGACCACGACGTCGACGCCGTCGGTGATCGCAGCGAAATCGGGAGGGTCCAGCCGGGCCTGCGCCCGCAGCGACGTGGTTGCCTTCTCCAGATACTGCACTGCCATTGCCTTCGGGATCCAGCGGTGGCTGCGCGGCACGGTGGCCTCCATCAGCATGCCCATCGCGACCTCCGCGGCGTTGCAGCAAGCGATGGCGTGCACGGTGCGCAAGTGGTTGTAGGCCAAGAACCACTTGGGCACCTTGACCTCCGCCAAGCCCGGTTCCATGCGCACCACGTGCGGAAGGATCGAGGCGAAATACGGCACCCGCGCCATCGCCGCCGCCGAAAACAAGCGTGTGCCGCCCGGGAGGCGAGACAGGCGCTGCCAAGCCTGATACGTACTGCTCGGAGCGGTCATGCCGACGTACCTTACTCGCGAGTAAGGAATCGCTGAACCGAGGCCGCCAAAGATTTGGCCGATACCATGATCTAGGGCATACTGTTCAGGTTGCCTTGCGCCGGGTTAGCGCCTGGCCAGGCATCCGACCGGCGCCCGCACGGGCGCGTCCGGTCCCAACCTCGGAGCGCGACGAATTTCGATCGCGGCCGAGGCTGCGTGTGGGCGACACACCCGAGCGCGGGGGCCGGTGGACCAGGACAGGTAAACAGCGGCGCAATATCCGGCGCGACGCTGGATCGACCTAGATCGATCGGCGCGCTGGGCACACAGGTCCAGATATGGGAAGAGTGAGGTAGGAGAAGCGTGGCGGGACAGAAGATCCGCATCAGGCTCAAGGCCTACGACCACGAGGCCATTGACGCCTCGGCGCGCAAGATCGTCGAGACGGTCGTGCGGACGGGTGCCAGCGTGGTGGGTCCGGTGCCGCTGCCGACCGAAAAGAACGTGTACTGCGTCATTCGATCCCCGCACAAGTACAAGGACTCGCGGGAGCACTTCGAAATGCGAACGCACAAGCGGCTGATCGACATCCTCGATCCGACACCCAAGACGGTGGACGCGCTGATGCGCATCGATCTGCCGGCCAGCGTCGACGTCAACATCCAGTAGGGGTTTGCGAAGCAATGGCGAGGAAAGGCATTCTCGGCACCAAGCTGGGCATGACGCAGGTGTTCGACGAGAACAACCGGGTTGTCCCGGTGACGGTGGTCAAGGCCGGGCCGAATGTGGTGACGCGCATCCGTACTCCTGAGCGCGACGGCTACAGCGCCATCCAGTTGGCCTACGGCGACATCAGCCCGCGCAAAGTCAACAAGCCGCTGACCGGTCAGTACAACGCGGCCGGTGTCAACCCGCGCCGGCACCTGGCCGAGCTGCGGCTCGACGACCCGGACGCGGCCGCCGAGTACCAGGTGGGCCAGGAGCTGACCGCCGAGATCTTCACCGACGGCAGCTATGTCGACGTGACCGGCACCTCCAAGGGCAAGGGCTTTGCCGGAACGATGAAGCGGCACGGTTTTCGCGGGCAGGGCGCCAGCCACGGTGCTCAGGCGGTGCACCGACGGCCAGGTTCGATCGGCGGCTGCGCCACCCCCGCTCGGGTGTTCAAGGGCACCCGGATGGCCGGCCGGATGGGTAATGACCGGGTGACAACCCAGAACCTGTTGGTGCACAAGGTCGACGCCGAGAACGGCGTGCTGCTGATCAAGGGCGCCATCCCGGGACGCAGGGGCGGCCTGGTGATGGTGCGCACCGCGATCAAAAAGGGTGAAAAGTAATGGCAGGCATCAAGATTGACGTCAAGACGCCGGACGGCAAGACCGAGGGCTCGGTCGAACTGCCGGCCGAGCTGTTCGACGTCGAACCGAACATCCCGTTGATGCACCAGGTGGTCACCGCGCAGCGGGCGGCCGCTCGCCAAGGCACGCACTCGACGAAGACGCGCGGCGAGGTGCGCGGCGGCGGTCGGAAGCCGTACCGGCAGAAGGGCACCGGCCGCGCCCGGCAGGGCTCGGTGCGGGCCCCGCAGTTCACGGGCGGCGGCACGGTGCACGGTCCCAAGCCCCGTGACTACAGCCAGCGCACCCCGAAGAAGATGATCGCCGCAGCGTTGCGCGGCGCGCTTTCGGACCGGGCCCGCAACGGCCGTATCCACGCGGTCACCGAAATCGTGTCGGGTCAGACCCCGTCGACCAAGAGCGCCAAGGCGTTTCTGGCCACGCTGAC
>NZ_DASRBZ010000542.1:0-2110 GCF_035653355.1 Mycobacterium sp.
TTAGCCCAATGGTGGCGACCCGCTGCGCCCGGCTGCGCCGCGCTTGCGATCGCCACTAAACTCGCCGGGTGACGACGCCCGAGAATGCCTATCTGGCCGGTTTGCGGCTGGCCGGCAAGAAGGTCGTCGTCGTCGGCGGCGGCACCGTTGCCCAACGCCGCCTTCCGCTGCTCATTGCCAGCGGTGCCAACGTGCATGTCATCACCCGCAGCGCCACCCGGGCTGTCGAAGCCATGAGCGGAATCACCTTGGCGCTGCGCGATTATCGCGACGGCGACCTCGACGGAGCTTGGTACGCCATCGCGGCCACCGACGACCCGCCCGTGAACGCCGCCGTCGTCGCCGAGGCCGAGCGCCGGCACATCTTCTGCGTGCGCGCCGACATCGCCGTCGAGGGCACCGCGGTCACCCCGGCGACATTCGACTACGCCGGCCTGTCCGTGGGCGTGCTGGCGGGAGGCCAGCACCGCCGCTCCGCGGCGATCCGCTCGGCCATCCGCGAAGCCCTGCAACAGGGCCTCATCACTGCCGACACCGACGACGTCGTGCCGGGCGGAGTGGCGCTGGTCGGCGGCGGGCCAGGCGACCCGGAACTGATCACCGTGCGCGGTCGGCGCTTGCTGGCCCAAGCCGACGTGGTGGTCGCTGACCGGCTCGCACCACCGGAACTGCTTGCCGAGCTGCCCCCGCACGTCGAGGTGATCGACGCCGCCAAGATCCCGTACGGGCGGGCCATGGCCCAAGACGCCATCAACGCCGTCATGATCGAGCGGGCCAAGGCCGGCCAGTTTGTCGTGCGTCTCAAAGGCGGTGACCCGTTCGTCTTCGCCCGCGGCTACGAAGAACTTCTCGCGTGCACCGACGCCGGGATCCCTGTGACCGTCGTGCCGGGTGTGACAAGTGCCACAGCAGTGCCGGCGCTGGCCGGCGTTCCGGTCACCCATCGGGCCGTCTGCCACGAATTTGTCGTGGTCAGTGGCCATATTGAGCCGGGGCACCCCGAATCGTTAGTGAATTGGGACGCATTGGCCGCCATGACGGGCACCATTGTTTTGCTGATGGCGGTGGAGCGCATCGAGCAATTCAGCGAGGTTCTGTTAAAAGGCGGCCGACCAGCGGGTACGCCGGTGCTGGTGGTTCAGCACGGCACGACAGCCGCGCAGCGGACGTTGCGGGCCACGTTGGCCGACGCTCCAGAGAAGATTCGCGCCGAGGGAATTCGCCCTCCCGCGATCATCGTCATCGGTGCAGTGGCGGCATTCGGCGCTTAAGCGATTCTTAAGAATACTGTAGGGTAGCTCCTTATGACGGCTCTCAACGATGCAGAGCGGGCAGTCCGGCACGCCATGACAGAAGGCCCGAAACGGGCGGTGCCGATGCGCTCCGGACAGGAAGCTTTGGACCGTACGAGCAGGTATTCCCCGACGTGGTTGCCGTCGTGGCGGTTCGTCGCTGCGGTTATCGCGATCGGCGGCATGCAGTTGATGGCGACCATGGACGGCACCATCGCGATCGTCGCACTTCCCAAGATTCAGAACGAGCTGAGCCTGTCTGACGCCGGGCGAAGCTGGGTGATCACCGCCTATGTGCTGACCTTCGGCGGGCTGATGCTGCTGGGTGGCCGCCTCGGCGACACCATCGGCCGCAAGCGCACCTTCCTCGTCGGTGTCGCGTTGTTCACGATCGCCTCGGCGTTGTGCGGTATTGCCTGGGACGAGGCGACCTTGGTCATCGCCCGACTGCTGCAAGGCATCGGCGCGGCCATCGCCTCGCCGACGGCGCTGGCGCTGATCGCCACCACCTTCCCGAAGGGCCCGGCACGCAACGCGGCGACGGCGGTGTTCGGCGCGATGACCGGCGTCGGCTCGGTGATGGGCCTGGTGGTCGGTGGGGCGCTCACCGAGGTGTCGTGGCGGCTGGCGTTTTTGGTCAACGTGCCGATCGGGCTGGTCATGCTCTACCTGGCCCGCATCACGCTGCGGGAAACCTACAGGGAGCGGATGAAGCTCGACGCGATGGGAGCCGTGCTGGCCACGGTGGTGTGTACGGCAGCGGTGTTCGGCTTCTCGATGGGCCCCGAAAAGGGCTGGATTTCGACCATCACCATCGG
>NZ_DASRBZ010000543.1:0-13765 GCF_035653355.1 Mycobacterium sp.
CCGCCGTCAGGATCGGGCTGCCACGGCGAATACGCCAGCGCGGTAAGGGCTTCCGCGGTCCGGTCACAGAAGCTCTGCGCGTCGCGAAGCCCGACCGTCAGCGCCCGGATGGCGATGGAGGCGACCATGAAGTCGAATACCGCATCGGCGCGCCCCTCGAGCCCGTCAGCGGCCAGCAGGTCGACGAGCTGGGCGCGAACATCCTCTTCGCTGCGCGACACAAGGCGCTCATACAGCGTCTCGTCGCGGTGATACGCCACCAGCAGACCGGGAATCGCCGCCCGGGTCACCGGGTCGGCCAACTGGACCAGGAAAGCCTCCACCCACGCTCGCACGTCGGCGCGCAGATCCCCGGTCGCGCGCGGCAGCGGTGCAGGCTGCGCATGACCGAATGCGGCGTCTTCGATCAGCGCTTCTCGGCGAGGCCAGCGACGGTAGATGGTCGGCGCGCCGACCCCGGCGCGCCGGGCCACCGCGGCGATCGTCGTCTGCTGATAGCCGACCTCGACCAGCAACTGCCGGGTCGCGGCCAGCACATCGCGATCCTTCTGCGGATCACGCGGGCGACCAGGTGCTACGGCCACGGATTCCACACCGCAAAACTACCCTAGTTTTATTACGTGGCGTACTATAACGTAATTGGCCATGTTGACGCCCCACGACGAGCTGCTGTGCCACCAGCTCACGACCACTTTCGACCACGTATCACAGAGCGATCTGCGGTGGACTGAACGCATTGTGATGTACGGCTTCGACAAGTCCGGCGACATCAACGTGATGACGGGCCTGGCCCGCTACCCCAACCGCAACGTGACCGACGCCTACGCGATGGTGACCCGACGTGGCGGCCAAACCACGGTGGTGCGGATGTCGACCGAACTGCGGCCCGACACCGGAGCGTTGGGCGCCTACACGGTGGGGCCGTTCACCTACGCAATCGAAGAACCGCTTAAGTGCGTGCGAGCCACGCTCGGGCCGAACGACTACGGGCTCAGCTTGGATCTGCGGTTGCGGGGCCAGTTCCCGGTGTACGAGCAGACGCCGGCGTTTCACCGCAGCCGGGGCCGGGTGCTCGAGGACGCGCGGCGCTTCTACCAAAACGGGGAACTGGAAGGCTGGATCCAGATCGGGGGAGAGCGCATCGAGATCGACCCGCGGCGGTGGTGGTTCGGCCGCGACCACTCCTGGGGCGTGCGGCACGGACCGGGCGGCGGCAGCCTGCCCGAAGGCGCGGAATTGCAGCCCGCCGAAATCCCCGACGGCGTGTTGTATTACATGGGAATCTTCCAATTCGACGACGAGCTGGTGCATTTCGCGCAGCGCGAGACCAGCACCGGCGAACGGTGGCAGTTCGAGGGAGACCTGCTGTATCCGCTCGACAGCGGCCGTGAACCCGGCAAGGTCATCGACGTCGAACACGACCTGAAGTTCCGCGACGAGCTGCGCGTCATCCGCTCCGGCACGTTCACCGTGCATCGCGGTGACCGCCGCATCAGCACCATCGACGTCACTCCGCTATGTGACTTCTGGCCCGGGCTCGCGGGCTACATGGAGGTCAACGGGTATGCCTCCGGCTACTGGCGCGGAACAGATTTCATCGACGGCTTCACGGTCGACACCGGCGATCTGGACGTGATCAGACCGGTGAGCATGCTCAGCGAAACATTGTGCGAAGTCCGAATGGACGGCAAGGTCGGACACGGCCTCGTCGAAATGGTCTTTATGGGCGCCTACCCCCGCTACGGGTACGCAGGCTGGTAACCGTGCCCCGACTGACCGCCGAGGAACTACCGACGGCGCTGGAACCCATAATGCGCAAAAAGATTCCAGGCGCCGACTCGGCGCGGATCGCCAACTGGAGACGAGCCGAGGGCGGGTTTTCCACCGAGACGTTCCTCTTCGACCTCCTCGGGGTGAGCGGCTCGTCACTGGGCCTGGTGTTTCGCCGCCCGCCTGAGTACGCGGTGCTGCCCGACTACGACTTGCGCAGGCAGTTTCTGACGATGCAGCGGCTGGCCGACTCACCGGTCCCAGTGCCGACTGTGCGGTGGATCGACGCCGACGGCGACGCGCTTGGCACGCCATACTTCGTGATGGACCGCATAGACGACGTCGTCACCGTCAGCGACTACCCGCCATATCACCAGTGCGGGATCTTCGCCGAGGCCGACGACGAAGGCCGCGCGGCGCTGTGGAACGGTTGCCTGGACATCATCGCGAAGGTCCACGCCGTCGACCCGGATCGCTACCGATTGGGCTTCCTGGCGCTGTCGCAGTTCGGCAGCACACCCCCGCAGCGGCTGGCGAACTTCCTTCGCTACGCGCTGAATTGGGCAAGCGGTGAGGCGCCGCTGCATCCCGTGTTCGCGCGTGCGCTTGATTGGCTCGACGCGCACCTGTACATCCCGGAGCGGGTCACGTTGTGCTGGGGCGACAGCCGGATGTCCAACGTGCTCTACCGGCACGACTACACGCCGGTCGCAGCGCTCGACTGGGAGATCGCCTATCTGGGTGATCCGGGCGGAGACGTCGCGTGGATGCTGATGACCGACTGGATCTCCAGCCCTTACGAGGGTCACGCGCCGGCGCCCGGCACGCCGAGCCGCGACGAAACGATCGACCGCTACCAGCGGTTGACGGGCCATCGGCTGACCCATATGCGGTTCAGCGACGTGACATCGGCGCTGCTGCTTGCGGTCGCGCTGGTCCGGTTGAACACCAAGCTTGCGATGGATGGTGTTGATCTGGCTGACATCTGCGCGCAGCGCGTCGACTTCGTGCTCGGCGGTGACTGAATTCGACTACGTTGTCAGCTCATGGTCAATTTGCCGGAGTTAGACGGTGTCGAGCACCGCTTTATCGACTTGAATGGTGGCGTAACGATTCATGTCGCCGACGCCGGTCCCGCCGACGGGCCGGCGGTGATGCTGGTGCACGGTTTTCCGCAGAACTGGTGGCAGTGGCACGGGTTGATCGGCCCGCTCGCCACCGACGGCTATCGGGTGCTGTGCCCGGACCTGCGCGGCGCGGGCTGGAGTTCGGCGCCGCGTTCGCGTTATCTCAAGAACGATATGGCCGACGACTTAGCGGCCGTTATGGACCGGCTGGGTATAGGGCCGCTGAAGCTGGTCGCCCACGACTGGGGCGGTCCGGTCGCCTTCATCATGATGCTGCGCCACCCGGCGAAGGTCAGCGGGTTTTTCGGGCTGAACACGGTGGGGCCGTGGACTTCTCGCAACCTGAGGACGATCCGACACTTGTGGCGGTTCTGGTACCAGATCCCGATCTCTCTGCCTATCATCGGTCCTCGCGTGATCGCGCATCCCAAGTCACGCTATTCCCGCATGCTGGTGTCATGGGTGGGCGCGGGGTTCACCCTGCCCGACGATGACCTGCAGCTCTACGCGGAATGCATGCGCGAGCCTGGGCATGCGGTCGCCGGGTCGCGCTGGTACCGCAGCTTTCAAACCACCGAAGCATTGCGCTGGCTGCGCGGCGAATACGACCATGCACGAGTCGAGGTGCCGGTTCGCTGGCTGCATGGCACGGGCGATCCGGTGATCACGCCTGATCTGCTGCGCGGATATGCCGAGCGCATAAGCGATTTCGAGCTGGAGCTGGTAGACGGCGTCGGCCACTGGATCGTCGAACAACGCCCCGAATTGGTGCTCGACCGACTCCGCAAGTTCCTCGAAACGTGATCGCCGCTTTACTGCCGCGGGCCCAGCAAGGCCACCGACGCATCGACGGCGGGTTCGATGATCTGGCGGATGTCGTGACCGTCTTCGACGGCGAGCGCGGTGAGCTCTCGCAGACCGCCCAACAAGATCACCGCCAACGGCGGTGTCAGCGCCGGCAGGCCGGCCCGCCGAAAGCCCGGACTGCCGCTCAGATCGACCAGCAGGTTGGTCAACAGCTCTAATCCCCGACGCTGCACGGGGCGCGCGGCGGCGCCAAGGGAAGGAAGCTCCCGGATCCAGCTCAACGTGATGGCCGGCCGAGACTCGATGCTGCCGACATACGCCTCGACCGCCTGACGGATCTGGTGCTGCCAATCGGCTTCGGGATCGACCGCCGCCCGGATCTCCTCGCTGAGCTGTTCGGTATCGGCGCGTAGCAGTTCCAAAAAGCACTGTTCCTTGCTGGGGAACTGGTCGTAGAAGGTGCGCTTGGAGGTACGCGCGTGCCGAACGATATCGGCGACCGTGGTGGCCCGGTAGCCCCGCTCGCCGATCGAGGCGGCGAGGCCGTCGAGCAGCCGCCGTCGAAACGGGTCGGCGTCGACCGGAGCCGCGTCGTCAGCCACCGCTGTCACGTCCGCGCCCCTTTCCGGTAGACCCTTGCCAGAACCTGGTACCACCAGGTACCGTACCCGAATAGACTGTGGTACACCGCGGTACCACGTAAGCGTTGGAGCGGAGCGCCATGAGGGAAGCAGCGAGCGTCGACGCCAAATCCGCCGCAGCGCCGACTGCGCTCAGGTTGCCACCGGCGGTCCCGGTCCCGAAACCAGCGCTGGGAGTCGCGTTCTCGCTGTCGCGGCGGTGGACCATGCGTCAACTGGTGCCCCGATACGGCAACGTGTTCACCTTCACCCTGCCCGTTTGGGGGCGCACCGTGGCGGTCGCGGATCCTCAGCTGGCCAAGCAGGTTTTCACCACCAGTCCGGAGGAACTCGGCAACATCCAGCCCAACCTGAGCCGGCTGCTGGGATCCGGATCGGTGTTCGCGCTCGACGGTGACGACCACCGGCGCCGGCGACGACTGCTTGCCCCGCCTTTCCACGGAAAGAGCATCAAGAACTACGAGAGCATCTTCGAAGAAGAGACACTGCGTGAGATTGCCGGCTGGCCCGAGGGCCAAGCGTTTCCGACGCTGCCCTCGACGATGCGGATCACGCTCAACGTGATCCTGCGGGCGGTCTTCGGCGCCTGCGGTGCCGAACTCGACGAGCTTCGGCGCATCATCCCACCGTGGGTCACGCTGGGATCCCGACTGGCGGCATTCCCCAAACCCTCACGGACGTACGGTCGTCATAGTCCCTGGGGCCGGCTGGCCGAGTGGCGGCGACAGTATGACGCCGTCCTCGACAAGCTAATCGAGGACGAGCGGGCGGACCCGACCTTCGAGGACCGCGCTGACATCCTCTCATTGATGCTGCGCAGCACGTATGAAGACGGTTCACCCATGTCCCGCAAGGACATTGGAGACGAGTTGTTGACGCTGCTGGCCGCCGGTCACGAAACCACCGCAGCCACGCTGGCATGGGCATTCGAACGGCTGAGCCGACATCCCGATGTGCTCGCGCAACTGGCCGACGAAGCCCAGACGGACAACAATGAACTGCGCCAAGCGGCCATCTTAGAGGTGCAGCGCAACAGGACCGTCATCGATTTCGCTGGTCGCCACGTCTGCGCGCCGGCTTACCAGCTAGGTGAGTGGGTTATTCCCCACGGGTATTCGATCGTCGTCAGCATTGCCCAGATACACGATGACGCTGAGGTGTTCCCCGATCCAGAGCGTTTCGACCCGCAGCGTTACATCGGCACCAAGCCACCCACCTTCGCCTGGATCCCGTTCGGCGGCGGCACCCGACGCTGCGTCGGCGCGGCATTCGCCAACATGGAGATGGACGTCGTGCTGCGAACCGTGTTGCGTCACTTCGTTATTGAAACTTCGACGGCTCCGGATGAAAAATGGCACGCACGCGGCGTCGCCTTCACACCCAAGCGTGGCGGCCGTATCGTCGTGCACCGACGTTGAAGTGGTAGCACCCGATTAGGATGCCCGCTATGAGTGCCGCCCCTGACGCCGCCCACCTTGTCGACATGATGAACGGCGCAATGCCATCCACCATCCCGACCGCCCACCAGATGGGGGTCCGAGTCGTTGAGGCGCGCCGCGGGTACGCCGCCGCCACCGTGCCCGCCGAAGGCAACGGCAACCACTTCGGCGTGGTCTACGCCGGCGTGCAGTTCACCGTGGCCGAAATCCTGGGCGGCGTCATCGCACTGAGCACCTTCGACAGCGCCAAGTACTTTCCGTTGGTCAAAAGTGTCGACATACAGTTCGTCGGTATGGCGCGATCGCAGTTACGCGCCGAAGCCAGCCTCGACGAGGAGACCATCGCACGTATCGAGGCAGAAGCCGCAGAGCGCGGAAAGGCGGACTTCACGCTGGCGGCGGTGGTGACCGACGCCGACGGCAAAACCGTTGCCACCACGCGAGGCCTGTATCAGCTACGCGGACATAGCCGATAATCGTTATCGCCCGGCGGTAGTTGCTCGTGCGATGCCTTGGATGGCTCGAAGCCGCCCATCGGCAAGGGCCCGCGTGAGGTTCTGGGCTTTCCGCGCAAAGTCAGGGACGAAGGCGTGCAATCCAAGTGGGCTCGGAGGCAGCGTCAGCAGCGCCTGCATCGTTGCGCTCGCCTGATCGGTCAGATCATTCCAGTGCTCGATCGTGAACCCCGAGGATTCGATGAGCGCGTGTAACCGGTCGGCAGTGGCCAGGTGGCTGACGCCGGGTTGGTCGGCCCACGGCAGCGGGTAGTCGAGTTCCCCGCCGTCGCCGGCCGCGATATCCCAGATGGCAAGCCGGCCTCCGGCCGCGAGTACCCGGCGGGCTTCCCGGTAGAGGCGCGACTTGTCGGCCACGTTCATCTGCACGTGTTGACTGAAGACGACCTGGAAGGTGCGGTCGAAAAAAGGCAGTTCGGTAACGTCTGCTTGCCGAACGGCAATCTGCTTGTCCAACCCGACAAGTCGGTTGAGCCAGTCGGCTGTTTCGCAGTAGTCCTCGGTCAGATCCACGGCGCTGACCATGCAGCCGCAGTGGTCGGCGACGTATCGAGCCGTACCGCCAATCCCGGTACCTGCGTCGAGCACTGCCTCTTCGGGTGTTATTCCCAACATGTCGACCAGTTGGCTCGTGGCAAGGCGACCCATGGTGTGGAAGTCTTCCAGCATCCACAGGTCTGCTGGCGCGAGGTGGTCGAGCTCCTTGCCGGCGGCAACGAGCGCCTGCTCGATATTGCGCCGGGATACGCCGGTCGAGTACTGGGTGGGGATTTGGGTGCTATACATCTCTGCTTCCTCGGGAAGGATTGGGGGAAAAGGGGGGTTCCGCACCATGCGGCTAGGCGGATGCCGGATGGGCCTGCATTGCCCCGAACTGATGCTGGGTCTGGACGGCCGATGCAGGGTGCTCGTTTCGCCAGACCGCGGATTGTCCCGAAAGCCGAGGATGCTCGGGCTGGGGGTGCTGCTGTCGTCGGTCAAAGCTGTCGAGACGGTGCATCGGCACGATCGCGACCAATAAGAACTCCCATAACCGGCCGATGAAATTGCCGGCAGTACGCCGGGAGTCCGGGCCGGTGACGTAGCGGCGTGCGATTGTCAGGAAGTCTTCGGGTTCAACGCCGGCGACATCGCGGACGTGAGTTGTCGGGCCGCCGACTTCCCACGTTCCCAGCGCGTACTCGGGCAGGTAGTGGCGCAAACTCGACTCGAAGAACAGATCCGCCCCGAGTCGCTTGGCGTTGACGCGGACGGCGCGCATGAACATCCAGTTAGGAATGTCGATGTGACGCACGCGGCGGCCCAACGCTTCACCCACCGCTTCGGCAATGTCGGCTCCGGACAACATTGTCGGCCCGGTCGGACGATAGGCCCGGCCGTCATGGCGTTGGGGGTCAAGCAACGCGCCCACCGCGACGCGCGCGATGTCTTCGTTGGAGGGGGGCGCATTACGGCCGGCCCCAGTCGGCACGGGCAACACACCGAGCTGGGCGGCCAGTGGGACAAGCTGCAGGTAGTTGTCGGCGAAGTACCCGGGGTCAACCGCGACGTGGGCGGTGTCCGGCAGCAGTTCGAACAGCCTGTCTGTCAGCCAGGCATGCCGGGTCATCAAAGAGGGATGCTCAGGGCTGGCCAGCCATTGGCCCAACGCCACAACTGCTTTCACGCCTGAGCGCCGCGCAGCCACGGCGAAGGCAACCGCACTGTCGAGCGCATGCGGGTGGTACGGGGGATTGAAATACAGCCGGTCGACGCCGTCCAGAGCGGCCTGAACCTGCTGGACGTCAAACATGTCGGCGACGACGACTTCAGCGCCCATGGCCCGCAAACGGGCACTGCGCGCATCGCTGCGGCGCACCATAGCCCTCGTGGGTACGCCCTTCTCCAACAGTTGGGCGGCGACCGCGCTGCCGATCCTGCCCGTGGCGCCGGTTACTAGCACGCGAGTGTTTGTCATCAGATTTCCTTTGCTAGGTTGCCGAGCGGCATATTTGGGACGTCTTTGTGTTGCATATCGATTCCTTACGCGGCGGCCTGAGCCGGTTCGGATTGCTCGCCGAACTCGGGTGCGGATCGGCGTGCCCGCGCGGGCAGCAGTCCCGCGACGACGACTGCGGCGGCCAAAGCGATAGCGGCACACACCAGTGAGCCGACCTGCATGCCGTCGAGGAAGGCGTGGTTGACGGCATCGCGAACGTCGGCAACTCGGCCAGCGGGAAGTTGTCCAATGACCTTATACGCGGCGGCCATTGAGTGTTCCATCGTTGACCGGGCGTTCCCCGGAAGCGCCCCGAGCGCCGGTGCGGAGCCGATGCGGCCGGAGTACACGGACGCGAACACGCTTCCCACGATCGCGACGCCGAGGGTGCCGCCCAGTTCGCGCGTGGTGTCGTTGACGGCCGAACCGACACCGGCCTTATCGGCGGACAGCGATCCCATAATCGCCTCGGTGGCCGGCGCGGTAGTCAGGCCGAGGCCGCCGCCGAGTAACACCATCTGCGCGGCGATCACCGTGTAGGGCGTGACCGCGTCGGCAGTCGACGCCCATGCTAGCCCGGCCGCGAAGATCGCGAGGCCCGCGGAAACCACCGCTGTGGTACCGATACGCTCTACCATCCGCGGGCCGACGACGCTGGCGACCGCGATCGAAATAGCGACCGGCAGTAACCGCACACCAGTTTCGAACGCGCTGTAGCTCTTGATGAATTGGAAGTACTGGGTGATGACGAAGATGAAGCCGAACAGGGTGAGGAAGCCCGCCGTCACCGCGAGGCTCCCGCCCGAGAATCGGCGGTTGGCGAACACCGACACATCGAGCATCGGATGCGAGCTGCGTCGTTCCCACAAAGCAAAAGCGGCGAGGACAACCGTGGCGATGCCGAAGCCCGTCGCGGCACGTGCGCTGGTCCAGCCCCAGTTGGGCGCCTCGATGACGGTGTAGACCAACGCGGTCACCCCGACGGCGGACAGGATCAGGCCGGGCATGTCGACCTTCGGGGCGGACGGATCGCGTGAGGTCGGAACAAAGAGGATGCCACCGAGGATGGCCGCCGCTGCAACCGGCACATTCACGAGAAATATTGATCCCCAGGAGAAGTGCTCAAGCAGCCAGCCGCCGGTCATCGGTCCGGCGGCGACGCCGACGCCGACCATCGCCGCCCACACGCCGATCGCTTTGGCCCGCGGTACGGGCTCGGTGAAGATGTTCGTGATGAGGCCAAGCGTGGTCGGGAAGATCACTGCGGCGCCTACCCCCATCGCGGCGCGCGCCGCGATCAGGGCGTCCGCCGAATTCACCTGCGCGGCCACGGCGGAGGTGAGTGCGAATGCGGCAAGCCCGCCACTGAGCCATCCGCGTCGGCCGTAGCGGTCGCTGAGGCTGCCCGCTGAGAGCAGTAGGCCGGCCATGACGAGGGTGTAGGCGTCGACAATCCATTGCAGCTGCGCGGTGTCGGCGTTGAGGTCACGCGAGAGCGTGGGCAGGGCGACGTTGACGATGGTGGCGTCGACGCTGATGACAAAGACGCTCAGGCAGATTACGGCAAGTGCGGCGACGGGATGGCCGCTGAACACGGTTTGACGGAGGTAAGTACGCATGGGAAGGACAGTAAACTGCATAGACAAATAAATCAAGTGGAAGATTGACTGGTCTGTCTGGATGGTAGAGTGGCTGGTGTGGCGGGAAGGAAGAGCTATAACCAGAACTGCCCGATAGCGCGCGGGCTCGACGTCCTCGGCGACCGGTGGACGCTGCTGATCTTGCGGGAGCTCATCGGAGGCGCCCGTCGCTACGCCGACTTGCGGGCGGCGCTTCCCGGGATCGCCACCAACCTGCTCGCTGACCGGTTGCGCGAACTAGAAGACGCCGGCTTGGTCGACCGCACCGAACTACCGCCGCCGATCGCCCGCACCGTGTACACCCTCAGCGAGACGGGCTGGCGCAAGGTACCGCCCGTGATTCAGGCGATCGCCACCTTTGGATTGGATCTGCTCGAACCCGCCGACAGTGCGCTCACGCCGCTGAACGGCTTTCTTTCCGGAATCCTCCTCGGCATCGACCCTGCCAGCCTCGGGGAGCTGTCCGCTTCTTATCGGGTCGAAATCGATGGGCGCCGTTTCGATTTCGGAGTGGCCAAGGACGGTCTCACCGCTCCCCAGGGTTCTCCAGCGGTCACCGTCACAGCAAGCGCGGCGGATCTGATCACCGCGCGTCTTGGGCGTACAGCCGCTGAGCGTAAGGCAGCGCTGCGGCGGTGGAAATTCGACGGCCAGGAGGACGCCGTCAAAGCGATGCGCACCGCTTTCAGGTTGGGAGATCCGGGGTTGTCGCAGGGCTAAACGCGCGCCCGTCGCGGCAGTTTCCAATTCGGCCGCGGGTAGTGGCAGGTGTACCCGTTGGGGTAGCGCTCCAGGTAGTCCTGATGCTCGGGCTCCGCCTCCCAGAACTCGCCGGCCGGGCTGACCTCGGTCACCACCTTGCCGGGCCACAGTCCAGATGCGTCGACGTCGGCGATGGTGTCCAGCGCGACCCGCTTCTGCTCGTCGTCGAGGTAGAAGATCGCGGAGCGATAGCTGGTGCCGACGTCGTTGCCCTGCCGGTTCTTGGTCGTCGGGTCATGGATCTGGAAGAAGAACTCCAGCAGGGCGCGGAAGTCGATGCGGTCTGGGTCGTAGATGATCTCGATCGCCTCAGCGTGCCCGGGGTGATTGCGGTAGGTGGGATGAGCGTTTTGCCCGCCGGTGTAGCCGACGCGGGTGGACACCACGCCGGGCTGCTTGCGGAACAGGTCCTGCATGCCCCAGAAGCAGCCGCCCGCCAGAATCGCCTTCTTCATATTCGTCATGGTTCAGCCTCCTCCATCCGAGCATAGGAAGTGCTCGACAAACGGAGGTAGAACGTGTTCTAGTTTTGACGTGACGACTCAGCGCTTCAGTCGCGCCGAACTGTCTGACGCCTTCAACGCATACGAGCAGACCGTGGCCCGGGCCGCCGAAACGCGGGATTGGGACCCTTGGGTTCAGCAGTACACACCGGACGTCGAATACGTCGAGCACGCGGCGGGCACCATGAAAGGCCGCGACGAGGTGCTGGTCTGGATTCGCAAGACGATGACGACGTTTCCGGGTAGCCACATGGTCGCATTCCCATCGTTGTGGTCGGTCATCGACGAGCTCACCGGCCGGGTCATCTGCGAACTGGATAATCCCATGGTCGACCCCGGCGACGGCACCGTGATCAGCGCGACCAACATCTCGATCCTCACCTACGCCGGCGATGGTTTGTGGCGTCGTCAAGAAGACATCTACAACCCACTGCGCTTCGCGCGCGCGGCGATGAAATGGTGCAAGAAAGCGCAAGAGCTCGGCACGCTCGACGAGGACGCCGCACGCTGGATGCGCCAATACGGAGGTGGCAAATGAGTCGCGCCGGCGACGATGCAGAGCGAAGCGATGAGGAGGAGCGGCGCGCATGAGTACCGCACCCAAACTCGTCATCGGCGCCAACGGCTTTTTGGGTTCCCATGTGACCCGCCAGCTCGTCGCCGACGGCGCCGACGTCCGGGCAATGGTGCGGCCCACTGCCAACACTCGCAGCATCGACGACCTGCCCGTCACCCGCTTCGAGGGTGATGTCTTCGACACCGCCACGCTGCGCGCAGCGATGGACGGCTGCGACGACGTCTACTACTGCGTCGTCGATACCCGAGCGTGGCTGCGCGACCCGTCGCCGCTGTTTCGCACCAACGTCGAAGGGTTGCGCAACGTCCTCGACGTCGCTAAAGAGGCCAAGCTGCACAGGTTCGTCTTCACCAGCACCTACGCGACCGTGGGCCGGCGCCGTGGTCGCGTCGCCAACGAAGACGACCAGATCCGCCGCCGCGGACTCACCCCGTATGTCCAATCCCGCGTCCAGGCCGAGGATTTGGTGTTGCGCTATGTCGCCGAGGAAGGGCTGCCGGCGGTCGCGATGTGCGTCTCGACGACTTATGGTGCCGGTGACTGGGGCCGCACGCCGCACGGCGCGTTTATCGCCGGCGCGGTGTTCGGCAAGCTGCCGTTTTTGATGGACGGCATCGAGCTGGAAGTCGTCGGCGTGGACGACGCCGCCCGGGCGTTGATCCTTGCCGCCGAGCGCGGACACAACGGCGAACGCTACATCGTCTCCGAACGGATGATGCCGCTGAAGGAGGTCGTGCGAATTGCGGCCGACGAAGCCGGTGTACCGCCGCCGCGGCGGTCGATCTCGGTGCCGGTGCTCTACCTGCTGGGGGCCATGGGCAGCCTGAAGGCCAGGCTCACCGGTAAAGACGCCGAACTGAGCCTGCAGTCGGTTCGGATGATGCGCGCCGAGGCGCATGTCGACCACAGCAAGGCGGTTCGCGAATTGGGCTGGCAGCCAAGGCCGGTGGAGGAATCCATCCGCGAGGCCGCGCGGTTCTGGATGGGGCTTCGCGACGCCAAAGGCAAGAGCGTGACTCCGAGCTGACGGTCGGACGACCGGAAGCTTTACGTCGCTCCAGACCGGTTCGGCTTTTGACGCAGCTTGGTCAGGCTATCGAATGCCTCGGTGAAGATAGCGGCGATGTCGCGGTCATTGGCGGTGGCGATGGGCTCTTTGTCGAGCAGGACCCGCAGCACACCGATGCCCAGCAATAGAGCTGCGACCATGTCGGCTCTAAGGCGCGGTAGGTCAGCCGTGATGCGTGCGGACAGGTTGCGGGTAAGGCCGGTTTCGATCTGCTGGTTGAGGCGTGCGACGACCTCGGGGTCTCCGCTGGAGCGCAGCAGTGCGAAGAGCGGGGCGTCGACATCGCGACGGGCTTGGAGCACTCGCTCGATCAATACATGTCCGACTTCGTTGTCGGCGGCGCTGCGGGCGGCGGGCACGTTATATGAGACATCGGTGGCTTCGGTGAAGAGCTGCTGCTTGGAGCCGAAGTAGCGTCGAATAAGCATCACGTCCACGCCGGCTTGCGCCGCGATCACCCGCAACGACGTGCCGCGGTATCCGTGTTGCAGAAACTGTTCTCGGGCTGCCTCTAAGAGTCGTTCGCGGGTAGCCGCGGCGTTGCGACGCCGCGGCGAGTTGGGTTCGGGTTTGTCGTCGCCGACTTGTCGCGCCATGCTGCCTCCACCATTTGTCTACGGCTGTAGACAGAATATGCGGATGATGTCTACAATCGTAGACATTGCGGGCCGATCGGCTGCTGAATGGGAGGCGTCATTGTGGCTGGAGTCATGCTCGTCAAGCAGAGAGTCGCCAGCATCGATCAGTGGAACAACGTGTTCAGTAACCCCGAGTTGGACGCCGTGCGTCGTCAACACGGCTTGGTGGTGACGGGGACCTTTGCCGACGCCGAGCATCCGAGCACCGTCATCGTCGTCATGGACATGCATGACCTCGGCAAAGCCCGCAAATTTGCGGCCTCCCCCGAGCTTGCGGCCGCTCGGGAGCAGGCAGGAGC
>NZ_DASRBZ010000544.1:0-5565 GCF_035653355.1 Mycobacterium sp.
ATATCCGCAACTCACCCCGGCACCGGCGACATACACCTCACCGATCACCCCCACCGGCACCGGGCGCAACCACTCATCGAGCACAAACAACGCCGCCCCGGCCACCGGCGCACCAATCGGCGGCACCCCCGACCCCGGCGCCAGCGGCGCGCTCATCGTCGTGTACCACGTTTCACTCGGGCCGTAGGCGTTGATCATCACCCGCCCGGGCGCCCACCGATCGACCAGTTCGGGTGGACAGGCCTCGCCGCCCACCAGCAAGGCCACCGAATCCAATCCCTCAGTCGATAGCACCGCCGCCGCAGACGGCGTCTGATTTAAGACATTGACCTGTTCGGCGACAAGCAATGCGTGGAAGTCTTCTGGAGAACGGGCAACCGATTCGGGCACCACCACCAGGCGCCCGCCGCGCAAGAGCGGGCCCCAGAGCTCCCAGACCGAGACGTCGAAGCCGTAGGAATGCCATTGCGACCACACCCCTGACGACGGCAGGCCGACATCCAGCGAGTCGAACAGCTGGGTGACGTTGCGGTGGGCGATGGCCACCCCTTTGGGCACCCCGGTGGTTCCAGAGGTGTAAATGATGTGGGCGATATCGTCCGGGGCCGGCAGCGGTAAGGGGGTACAGGGCTGGCTGTCGACAGCGGGGTCGTCGACATCGATGACCGCCACGTCAAACCCGCCCAGCCGCCTGGCCAGCTCCGCGGTGGTGATAGCAGCAACGGGTAGGGCATCCTCGAAGATGGCCGCGATGCGGGCCAGCGGCAGCGCCGGGTCGATTGGCAGATAAGCAGCCCCGCTCTTGAGCACAGCCAAAATCGCCACGATCGCCTCAGCCGAACGCGACAACAGCAGCGCCACAGACTGACCCGGGCGCGCACCATGAGCGGCAAACAGATGCGCCAGCCGATTAGCCGCCTCATCCAGTTCGCGATAGGTCCACGAACGGCCATCAGACACCAGCGCCACCGCCTCCGGTGTGCGCTGCACCTGCGCGGCGAACAACCCTGGAATCGACACTGGCGTGGATGCCGGCGCCGTCAATACCGCCCGGTGACCCCACCGATCCAGGCGAGCGTGTTCACCGATGTCGAGTAGATCCACCGACGACAACGACCGCTCGACGTCGCCGGTCATCGCCACCAGCACCCGCTCAAACCGCTCAATCAGCGCCTGGATACTGGCCGTGTTGAACACGTCGGTGCGAAATTCCACCGTCCCGCCGATCCCGGCGGGCTCACCGGTCTCGGTCCACTGTTCGGCCAGCGAAAACACCAAATCCATGCGGGCAGTGCGGGTATCCACTGGCAGCGGGGTGACGTCCAAGTCGCCCACGGCCAATCCGGCTGCCGGACCGTTGTCCTGCCAAGGGAGGTTCTGCCAGGCCAACATCACCTGGATCAGGGGGTGATGGCTCAGGCTTCGGGTGGGATTGAGCCGCTCCACCAGCACCTCGAACGGCACGTCCTGGTGCTCGAAGGCAGTCAGGCTACGCCGCCGCACCTGGGCCAGCAGCTCAGCCACGGTAGGGTCGCCGGTCAGATCGACCCGCAGCACCAAGGTGTTGACGAAAAACCCAACCAATTCATCCAGGGCAGGGTCGCGCCGCCCGGCGATCGGGAAGCCCACCGCCACATCACGATTCGCGCTCAGCTTGCCCAGCAGCACCGCCAAAGCGGCCTGCACCACCATGAAACTGGTGGCGTTGTGCTCGCGGGCCACCCGAGCCACCTGCTGCTGCAGCTCGGAGGACCACTCCACCGTCACGCTGGCGCCGCGGTAATCAGCCACCGGCGGATAGGGCCGATCTACAGGCAGCTCGAGACGTTCGGGCAGCCCCGCCAGAGCGTCTTCCCAGTAGGCCACCTGCGCGGCAATCGGGCTGTCCGGATCCTGCAGTTCACCAAAGTGGGCGCGCTGCCACAGCGTGTAGTCCACATACTGGACCGCCAATGGCTCCCAGCCGGGGGCTTGCCCGACACACCGGCTGGCATACGCTACACCCAGATCAGCCGCCAGCGGCCTGAGCGACCAGCCATCCGCGGCGATATGGTGCACCACCACAACCAGCACGTGTTCCTCATCCGAAACACGGAAAAGCCTTGCCTGCATAGGGATTTCGGCGGCCAGATCGAAGGTGTAGCGCGCCGCGGCGCCGATGGCCTCGTCCAGCTGGCTTGCCGACCAGCCGCTGGCATCAACGACGTCCCACCCGAAATCGGCCCGCTCAACAGGGACGACCACCTGCCGGGGTGTGCCCTCAAACGTAGTGAAGACGGTGCGCAGGCTTTCGTGGCGGCCGACCACGTCGGCCAGCGCCGCACCCAACGCGTCAGCATCAAGCCGTCCGCGCAGCCGCAACGCCGCCGCTATGTTGTAGACCGGGGAGCGGCCCTGCAATCGGTCGATAAACCACAATCGGCTCTGAGCAAACGACAACGGAACCACCGCGGGCCGCTCAAGCGGCACCAGCGGCTGAAGCCGACGCGGACCCAGGTCGGTGATGCGTGACGCCAATTGGGCAACGGTGGGCGACTCGAACACCGTGCGCACCGACAGATCGGTATCCAGGCCCGTGTTGACTGCGGCGATCAGGCGCATCACCGACAGCGAATCCCCGCCCAAATCGAAGAAAGAGTCGTCGACCCCGACTCGCTCCAACCCGAGCACTTGGGCATAGACGCCGGCCAGAATCTCCTCAATGGGGTTGGCCGGCGCCCGATAACCGCCACCGGCATCCTGGCCTTCCGGTACGGGCAAGGCGCGGGTATCGAGTTTGCCGTTGGGAGTGAGGGGCAGCGCCTCGATCGCCAACACCGCGGCCGGCACCATATAGGCCGGCAACCGCCGCGCCAGCTCGGCGCGCGCCGCGCCCGGATCCGCTGTGCCGGTGATGTAGCCGACAAGGCGCTTGTCGCCAGGGCGGTCCTCGCGGGCGATCACCACCGCCTGATCGACTCCCTCGCAGCCGGCCAACGCGGCGCGGACTTCGCCGAGTTCGATGCGATAGCCGCGGATCTTGACCTGCTCATCAGCACGGCCCAGATAGTCGAGTTGCCCATCGGCGCGCCAGCGCACCAGATCCCCGCTGCGATACATGCGCGACCCACGCCCCCCGAACGGACAGGCGACGAATCGCGACGCGGTCAACCCCGGCCGATGCACATAGCCCACTCCGACGCCCGTGCCGGCCACGTACAACTCACCGACGACACCTTCCGGCACCGGGCGCAGCCAGCCGTCGAGCACAAATAACGCCGCCCCGGGCACCGGCGAACCGATCGGTGGTGTCCCCGAGCCCGCCGTAAGCGGCGCGCTGATCGTGGCGTACACCGTGGTCTCCGTCGGGCCGTAGCCGTTGATCATCACCCGCCCGGGCGCCCACCGATCCACCACCTCGGCCGGACACGCCTCGCCGGCCACCACCAACGTCGCCGACTCCAAACCCTCAGTCGACAACATGCTCACCGCCGACGGGGTTTGGCTGAGGACACTGACCTGTTCAGCGACCAGAAGGGCGTGGAGGTCTTGCGGCGAGCGTGTTACCGCGTCGGGCACCACCACCAGCCGCCCGCCGTGCAGCAGCGCACCCCACATCTCCCAGACCGAGTAGTCGAAGGCCAGGGAATGACAGTGCGTCCAAACTTGCTCCGGCGCCAGGTCAACGCCGACATCAAGTGAGTTGAATAGACGGGTGACGTTGTGGTGAGTGACCGCGACGCCTTTGGGCGTACCGGTTGTGCCAGACGTGTAGATGATGTGGGCGATCTCGTCAGGAGCCGGCAGCGGTAACTCTGTGCACGGCTGGGCATCGATGGCTGGGTCGTTGACGTCGACGACCACGAGCTCATAGCCGTCGAGTCGTTCGGCCAGCTCAGTGGTGGTGACGGCGGCGATGGGGATGGCGTCGGCGAGCATGAACTCCACTCGCGCCTGCGGCAGCGCCGGGTCGATCGGCAGATAGGCCGCCCCGGTTTTGAGCACCGCCAAGATCGACACGATCGCCTCTGCGGAACGGGACAACAACACTGCCACCGATTCACCGGGCCGGACCCCATGCCCAGCCAGCAAGTGCGCCAAGCGATTAGAAGCGTCCTCGACTTCGCGGTAGCTCCACGAACGCTCGCCGCACACCAGCGCGACTGCGTGGGGGGCACGGGCGACTTGCGCGGCGAACAGCGCCGGAATCGACGGTGGGGCTGGCCCGGGTTGCGTCAGCACCGACCGATGACCAACCTGCTCCAATCTGGTGTGCTCGGGCTCGTCGAGCACGTCAATAGATGCCAACAACCGCTCTGGATCGGCAGTCATTGCCGTCAACACCCGCTCTAACCGCACCGCTAAATCGCGGGGGTCAGAATCGGAAAAATGTTGCTTGGGGCCAGCCGTATTGAGAAAAAGCTGATCGCCGGCGCGGATAAACCACAGCTCAAGCTGATCCTCGAAGCCAGAATGGGTGACAGTCCCCGAACCAGGGGCACCGGCGAAATCCGCTAACCGTGTCGCGGGAATGAAATTAAGCACCACCCGGTTCGGCGGGTGCTCGCCGTTGCGGGAACAGGACGTATTCTCCAGCACATGCACCGGAAACCGCTGGTGCTCCAACGCTTCTCGCATGCGTGAGTCGACATGCCGACAAAAATCAGCGACGGTAGATCCCGGCGCGGCTTTCAATATCAGGGGCACAACCCCGGAAATCATTCCCGGCACCGTCTGCGCCCGCGGATGCACCCGCCTAGCTACCGGAAAATCGAGCACTATCTCCGAAGCGTCGACATCGCACCCCCGCACAAGCAAGCCGCAGGCCGCGGTAATCAGTGAAGCTCGACGCACCCCCAGCACCTGCGACAACTGGGTGATCTCGGCAACGATGACCGGGTCCAATTGAACTGGCGCGGAAGGCTTGCCCGGATCGCGCCCGTCCGCTGGGTGCGCTAACCAATGAGGTGGTTCGCTTTCCGACGGGAGATTTCTACTCCAATATGCCTGATCATTAAGATACTCGGCGGACTGTTCGTATTCTGATTCGGAATCAACCAAGTCCCGTAATGAGCCAAAGAACGCAGGGGGGATTTCCTCGCCAGATGCCATTGCGGAATAGACGACTGCGATTCGATGACTTATCAGCGCAAGTCCTATGCCATCGATCACTATATGATGGCAGCAGATAAATAAATGACATTCGTCGGCCTGGGTCTGAAACAATGCAAATTTGAACAACGGGCCATCAAACGGCATTGGTGTACGTTGAATAGAAGATGCCAGTCGATGCGCTTCTTCAACAGGAGTCGGGTGGTTTACGAGGTCGTAGTAAGCGAGCTCTACGTCTGGGTAATCGAGCGCCTTTTGATAAACCTGTCCGTCTACGCGAAAAAAGGCGGCTCTGAGTGGTTCCGCCTCGCAAACCACTTGTCGGATTGCCGACTGCAGCAAAGCTTGCTCGAGGGTGCCCTCGATTTTGCCAAGCATGCCGATCTGCCACTTTGCAGGGTAGCGGCCAGTTTCCGCCGCCAGCCAGATATCCAGTTGTGCCCGCGTCAGCGGAAAGACCTGCTCAGCGACTTC
>NZ_DASRBZ010000545.1:0-8586 GCF_035653355.1 Mycobacterium sp.
AACCCGTTGCTGCTCAGGAAGTTGGCGAATCGCGTGGTGCGCTGCGCCGACTCGCCGAACGTGCTTCGTCGGTCAGCGCACACCGTCATCAGGCGGTCCGGAATGACATCTGCGATGGTATCCAGCACGGCACCCATCGTCCATTCGGGCATGACGCTACGCCGCCGCTGCCACCTTGACGCCAAGGAGATCTAATGCATTCTCGCGCATGATCTTTCGTATGTCGGTCGCGCTGAATGTTGTCAGTTCGTCGGCAAAAGCCAGCGGTGACTCCAGACCTTCGCCGTGCGGCCAGTCGGAACCGAACAGAATGCGCTCGACTCCGATGGTCTGGGCAAGCGCCGGAAGATCATCCTCGTAGTACGGGGCGATCCACACGTTGTTGCGCAACTGCTCCACCGGATCTTCGCGGAAGTGCTGGGGATAATTGTTGGCCGCCTTCTTGAGCCGTTTGATCAGCCGGTACACGAAGTAGGAGCCGTTCTCGATGCTGGCCGCCCGCAGTTTCGGGTGGCGGGTGAAGACCCCGTGCACGATCATTGAGGCGATTGTGTCGTGGATCGCACGGTCATCGAGGAGTACCACGTCCAGTGGATCCTTGGCGCCGAATCCCTCGAACGTCGACTTGCCGCCCCACATCGCTGCGATCTGCAGATAGCCGCTGTCGCTCAGGTGGAAGCCCACCGGCACGCCGGCCTCGGCCAACCGCGCCCACACCGGATCGTGGATGGGGTCGCCCAGGGACCGCGGTTTGACCGCACCGGGCACCGGGGCCGGGCGTACCAATACCATTTTGGCGCCGCGCGACAACACGAATTCGACTTCGGCGACGGCCTTTTCGGGATCGGCCAGTGAGATGATCGGCGCCGCAACAATTCGGTGATCAGGCCGGTCGAAGCCCCAGTCGTCGTCGAGCCACAGGTTGAATGCGTGCACCGACGCCATGGTCGCCTCGATGTCGTGTTTGAGCGCTTCCTCGACGCCGCACGCGAACGTCGGCAGCATGAACACCGTCTCGATGCCCTGTTCGTCCATCACGGCGATGCGGGCGTCGCGGTTCTGGTATTCAGGGTGCTCTGTCAGCCGCTCGACCTTCATCAGCGAGGCCGGGTCGACGCCGTCGGGAACCTCGCCACGGAACAACAGGTCTAGGCAGCCCGGCACGATGATCGGGTCGAAGGTCGGATTAGGGATGAAGTGGTTGACCCGCTCTCCGATGACGGCAAAGGTGTGTTTGCCGTCGGTAAGCATCTGAACGCCACGGCGCTTGAACTTCTTGTCCAGATGACGGGTGAAGGCATCCAGCGGCTCGTAGTAGTGGTTATCGACGTCAATTGCCTTGTAGCCCAAGCTGGTCATGATCATCCTTTCCGGTACCGCAAGCTGTCGCCACCCTTATTCGGATGGGCCCAGCCCCGGGAAATTTGGCGCCCGTTTTTCGAAGAAGCTCGTGATGCCCTCGATGACGTCGGGCCGCAACAGCGACGCGTGGAGCAATGCCTCGGCTCGTGCGGTCGCGTCCTCGACGTCTCGTGTGGCATCACCGTAGGCTTGCCGCTTGATGACAGCCATCGAAGCCGGCGAGCAATTGCGCGCGATGTCCTCCGCGTAGTCCATGACACGCAGCATCAACTGGTCTGGCGCGACGACCTCCTTGACCAGACCCAGCTCGGCCGCCTCGTCGGCGAGGAAGGTGCGGCCGCTCACCAGCAGATCGAGTGCGACACCCCAGCCGGTCAACCGCGGCAGAATCCAGGAGACGCCGTACTCCGCAATCAAGCCTCGGCGCGCGAACGACGCGGCGAATTTTGCGCCGGCGGCCGCGAACCGCACATCACACATCAGCGCCAGCGTGAGCCCGATGCCCACGCAGGAACCATTGATCGCGGCGATGACCGGTTTGCGCAGGGTCGTCAGGAAATGGGGCTGCCGTTCGCCGACCAACTCGCTGAGGGCCCGCTGGTCGGTGTTCTCCAGCGACTTGCCGACCGTTTCCATCGAGCCCAGCTGGGCCCCCGCGCAAAACGCCTTACCGCTACCGGTCACCACGATCGCTCGGACGGCGGCATCGTCGTCGGCACGTTCAAGGCTCGAATAGAACGCGGCGGCAATGTCGCCGCCCCACGTGTTGAGCCGCTCCGGCCGATTCAGGGTAAGCACCGCGACACCGCTGTCCGTGGTCTCGTAGCGCACCGCGTCGTCCTGATCGGCGGGTGCGCCGGCCGCAGCAGCGACGTCGTCGGCGGTGCTCATCGGAGCGTCTCCTCATTCCCGGGCCGCTGACTCCAGCGTCTTTGTACCCATACTGTATACCTATCGGTACAGCATTCTGCAACTACTCAGAGCCCGGTACGACCAGGCTAAACCGGACGCACGAACACTTGTTACTTACCGCGTGATGAGACCGAGGCCTCGATAGGCATTCTCGATCTGTTCTTTAGCCGCCGCAGGCAATTCGGCTTGCGGAGGCCGGGACTGCGGATAGTCCCCCACTGGCAGGCCAAGAAGCGATGCCGCGTATTTGAATGCACCGCCCCAATGGGTGAAGTAATCGGATCGCGCGGGATAGCAGGTGAACCAGGAACCGAGGTCGATGTCGAACTGGTCCAGACCGGAATCGCGCCCGTAGTCCATCGCTTCGACGAGCTTGTCGTTGAGGATCAGGTCCCAGTACTCGGTAAGCAAGCGCCGCTCGGGAGTTTCGAATAGGTACCCGGCGGTGCCTAATTGTGCGGGACAGACGATTCCGGCGCGTAGCCACCCGGCGCGATACACCGTTTTGTCGCATTCCCATATCACCAGACCGTGCGCCATCTCGTGCAGCACGCGACTGGCGGCAGGCCGGAAGGCGCCCTCCTTGGTTGCGCAGACGGCGGGCAGCTCCTGATAGATCTGAGCGCTTTCCGCCGGTGTCAACACGTAGCCCGACGACGGCGAATTGAACATGCCCAGCGCGATATCCGTGCGGTCGGCGATGTAGCGGAAGAACCGCAGCACACCTTCGCCCCCGTGCACTTCCATCAGTATGCCCGGAGGCGACAAGCCGCTTGAGCCGTCGGGATCGACAGGTGACAGCGATCGGGATCGCAAGTTTTGTCGGTCTCGTCCCATAGAGTGCGGGGCATGTCGCAGCGCCGGTTTCATCGCACACCGGGTGGAGTGTGCTCGCTCAGGCTGCACCTGGCGTGGTGTCCAAAATATCGACGCCACGTTCTGCGTGGGCGGGTAGCGACCCGCTGTGGCGAGCTGCGGAGCAGATCGCCGATGAGCATGGCTGGGAGATCGTGGCCAAAGAGATGATGCCCGATCAAGTGCATGTGTTTGTGCGGGTAGGACCGGCCGATGCGCCAGCGTCGATGGTTCGGGCATTTAAGGGCCGCAGCGCACGTGTGCTGCGGGCCGAGTTCCTGTATCTGCGGTGGTTTGCGAAGGTGTTGTGGTCACCGTCGCATTTCGCCGCCTCGGTCAGGTATGTGTCGGAGTCGACGGTGCGTCGTTACATCGAACACCAGTGGGACGCGGTGGCTTGATGCGCCGCTCGTATGTGTTTCGGCTGCGGCCCACGGCCCGCCAGCATGTGGCGTTGGCGCAGTGTCTGGACGCACACCGCGAGTTGTACAACGCGGCGTTGCAGGAACGCCGGGATGCGTGGTCGCACAGCAAGACCCGCATCTACTACGGGGATCAGTCGGCACAACTGACCGAGATCCGGGAAGCATGTCCGGATCAGGCGGTGTGGTCGTTTTCGTCTCAACAGGCCACCCTGCGCCGATTGAGTAAGGCGTTCGACGGATTTTTTCGCCGGGTCAAACGCGGCGAGACCCCCGGATACCCTCGATTCAAGGGCAAGGCCCGCTTCGACAGTGTGGAGTGGCCCAAAGACGGTGACGGTGCTCGCTGGCTGCCCAATCACAATCGCGTGTATCTGCAGGGTGTCGGTCAGGTCAAAGTCGAGTTACACCGCCCGGTGGTGGGTCGGGTGAAGACGATCCAGACCAAGCGCCAAGGGCGGCGCTGGATGCTCGTCTTATCCTGTGACGACGTACCTGTGGTCCCGCTACCCAAAACCGGGCGCAAAGCAGGGATCGATGTCGGAATCGCGAGTTTCGCGACGACCAGCGACGGTGAGCATATTTACAACCCACGCTGGGGCCGCGCCGCCGAAGAGAAATTGGCCGCCGCCCAACAACGGCTGCAGCGCGCCCAGCGCGGCTCAAAGAACCGGCAACGCAAGCGCGAAACTGTGGCTGCGCGGCATCGCAAGATTGCCCACCAGCGCAAAGACTTTCACCATAAACAAGCTCGCACGCTTGTGGAGCGTTACGACGTGTTGGTGGTGGAGGATCTTAAGATCGCCAACATGCTGCGGCGGGCTAAACCGGTGCCCGACCCCGACAACCCAGGGCAGTTCCTCAAGAACGGTGCCCGGGCGAAATCCGGGCTGAACAGAAGTATCAGCGACGCGAGCTGGGGAGGTTTCGTCTCAAAGCTGCGCGCCAAAGCGGAAGAAGCTGGGCGCGTCTGGATTGAGGTCGACCCCTGGCACACCTCCGACGGCTGCGAGAAATGTGGGCACGCAGCCCCGGAGAACCGCGTTACCCAAGCGGACTTTGTCTGCCAGCGATGCTCACATCGCGCCCAGGCTGACGAACACGCCGCCCGCAACATACTACGGGCTGGACTGGCCCTTCGCGCGCCAGCCGCGTGAAAAGAAGCCGGGCGCTTCCAGCGGTCGGAGAAGTCACCATCGGGGTCTGGATGTTGTAGTCCCCCTCCCGTCGTCAAGTGAAGTCGGAACCACCGTCGACGTTGACGTTGGCTCCCGTCATGTAGGAGTTCCGTCGCGACGCCAAAAACGCCACCACAGGCCCGATTTCGTCCGGTAGGCCGGCGCGCGGCAGGTGGGCGGGATGCCCGAAGTGCTTGTCAATGGCGTCCATCAGCTGGTAGGGGTCGTCGCCGTCGACTCCGACCGACTTCGCCCAACCGACCAGCGACTCGGATGCGATGCTGCCCGGAGAGACGACGTTGACCAAGATCTCGTCCTTGGCCAGCAGCAAAGACAAGTTCTTGGAGATGCTCGTCAATGCTGCTTTGGCGGCGGTATAGGCGGGCAGCACGACACTTTGCCGCTGGGTTGAGTGTGCCGAGAAGTTGACGATCCGCGCCCAGCCGGCCTTGCGCAGCAGCGGAAGTGCCGAACGAACACAGTGCACCATGCCCATCACACCGTCGTCGAAAGCGTGGCGCCACTGCTCGTCGGTAAGGTCCTCGAAGCTGCCGACCGTTCCCGGACCGACCGCGTTGACGAGCACGTTGAGTTCGCCGCTCCACCTGCCGCCGAGTTCGGCGAACACCTTGTCGACCTGTCCGGCGTCACGGACGTCGGCGACCAGGCCGAGAGCATCCGGGCTGCCCTGCTGACGTAGCTCCACGGCCGCCCGGTCCAAGTCGGGCCGCGATCGCGCGACGACGGCCACCCGGGCGCCATCGGCTGCCAGGCACCGCGCTGTGGCTAGTCCCATCCCCCGCGCCCCGCCGACCACCACCGCGGTCGCGTCTTTCAGCCCTAAATCCATCGGTATGCCCGCTCGCCATACACTGCTCCGCAGCTACCAAAAAGCCTACGATAGGCATTACAGTAGCAGAGGGAAGCGCCGACACACCCGCGTAGCCGCAGTTCAGGCCACAACTACCGGTAGATTCGGTTACGCCGGCTCGCAGCGCGGACTGCGTGAGCAGTATTGAACTTGATGGAGGTGCCCGCAGTGGCAAAGCAAGCTACCGCAGACAAGCGTCAGCGACGCGAACGCGGATCCATCAATCCTGACGACATCATCAACGGCGCTTTCGAACTCGCAGAGCAGGTATCGATCGACAACCTGAGCATGCCGCTGCTCGGAAAGCATTTGGGCGTCGGCGTCACAAGCATCTACTGGTATTTCCGCAAGAAGGACGACCTGCTCAACGCGATGACCGACCGCGCGTTGCGTAAATACGTGTTCGACACGCCATACGTGGAGGCAAGCGATTGGCGTGAGACATTGCGGAACCACGCTCGCTCGATGCGGAAGACGTTCATCGGCAACCCAATACTGTGCGACCTGATTTTGATCCGGTCCGCGCTCAGCCCCAAGGCAGCCCGTCTGGGCGTGCAAGAGATCGAGAAGGCTATCGCCGGTCTGGTTGAGGCGGGCTTGTCGCCCGAAGAAGCCTTCGACACCTACTCCGCGGTGTCGGTGCATGTGCGGGGATCAGTGGTTCTGCATCGGTTGCACCAAAAGAACCAGGAGAGCGAGAACGGGGCACGCACCATCGAGGACGCCATGGTCATGGATCCAGAAACCACGCCGCTGCTCGCTCAGATGACTGCGAAAGGCCACCACATCGGCGCCGCCGACGAGACCAACTTCGAATACGGTCTTGAGTGCATTCTCGACCACGCGGCCAGGATGATCGAGCAGGGTACGAAGTCGTCTGGCCGTCCGCGAAAGGCGACTAAATCGGTTGCCCCGCGACGTAAACCGTCGATGCCTCGAGGACGGACCAAAACGTCGCGGTAACGTGCGGCTAATCGCTTACGGCGCTTCGGGTTCCGGTACGTGGAAGTGTTCGTCGCGGAGGCGGAACGCCTCCTTCGTACCGTGTTGTGCTCGCGTCTTGACAAAGTTGAATTCGCCGGGCGCGAATTGCAGGTTCGTCCCGAACGCGTGGAACAGATAGCTCGCCACTTCCTCTGCCTGGTAGGCCTGGGTCTGTTCGACCAGACGGAACGCCTCCTTGGCAATCACGACGCCGTCGGCCGGCATTTTTGCCGCCTTCTCCGCCCAGTAGCGGGCACGCGCGGAGACCATAGTCGGATCGCATGTGTCGGTGAAGATTCCGAGATGCTCGACCGCGCCGGCATCGATGATGTCACCGGTCAACAGCAGGCGCCGCGCAAGAACCGGTCCCAGCCGGTGAAAGAACATGTGCAAGCTGCCCAGCGCTGGACCGAGGAAACGCGTCGCCGGCATACCGATCTTGGTGTCGCGCGCGATCACGGAAATGTCGGTCATCAGCGCCAGCTCGAACCCGCCGCCCAGGGCGTATCCGTTGATCTCGCCGACCGTGACCTTGGGGAAACCCATGAAATTGTGGTAAAAACCGAACGACTTGCGGTCGACTGTAAGCCGACGTCGTTGACTGGGCCGACTTTTCGTGGGCTTGTTTTCGGAGCCATACCAGCCGTAGGCGTTGTTCATGTCGGCGCCGGTGCTGAAAACTCCGTCCGCTCCGCGCAGCAGCACCACGGTGATGCCGTCGTCTTCGGCCACCCGATCCAGGTAGCGCGCGATGGTGTCACGCATGCTGGCGTCGTAGGAGTTGCGGTGCTTCGGGTTGTTCAATGTGATTGTGGCGATTCGCTTGTCGGCGTCGACGTCGAACAGCACGCGATCGTCCGATGCTGTCATGTATCGGACTCCTTCCTGCTCAGTGGTCGCCCGTTGTGGTGCAGGCGGAGGTCCAAAACTGCGCTTGACATCAGCTTGGCCTCGATGGTCTTGTCAGCGCCGAAGGCGAGCGTATTGCGACGCGCTGCGGCAAGGTGATCCTGCGCCACCCGCACCGCTCGGGCGGCATTGCCGTCACTGATGGCGTCGAGCAGCCGCTGATGATCACGCAGTGCGGCTCGTCTGGTCTTGCCGCCCATCGGTGCCGGGTCGCCCTCGCCGTTCCACACCGACGACTCATGGGCTGACCAGATCAGCTCAAGCGAACCGATCAGCAGGATCATCGGTTCGTTACCGCAACGCGACACCAGCGTTTCATGGAACCGCCGGGCATTCGGCACATACTGTGACGCGTCGTCAAATTGCTTGATTTGAGCGTCGATTTCACCCTGTAGATACGGCACCACTTCGGTCATCCGGTCTTCGCGTGCAGCGCACATCCCCGCGCAGATGGGCTCTAAGTGCATCAGAGCCTCGCTGACATCGGCGGGCGTCGCCGAGCGCGCCTGCAGCACCATGCTGATCATGTGGGCGGTGCGTTCGGCGGTTGGCAGGTGGACGACCGCCCCGCCCAGGTTGCCGCGACGAACCGAGATCAGCCCGTCGGTCTCCAGAATGTGGATCGCCTCCCGCACCGCTGGAGGACTCACGCCGAATTCTGCGAACAGGCTTTCCTGCGACGGCAGAATGTCGCCTTCCTTGAGCCGACCGGACAAGATATCGTCCCGCAGCCGCGACGCCACGATTTCCGCCACCCGCGGCTGACGAATGCGTTGCCCCACCATGTCAGGTTTTCTCGGGTCGCCGCTTGCCGAATAGGGATCCGGCCAGCTTGTCCGGAGACAACGCCAACGTGTTGCTCTTTCCAATGGACAGCACTTCGCCATCGAGCAGTAGCCGCGCCGTCGATTCGATGCCCCGGTCGACCTCGGTGCGCGCGATGTCGAACTGCAACTCAGTGAGGATCGGGGTCGGCCGGCGAAATGTCAGCTGTAGTGAACGGGTCTTGCCCGACAGCCTGGCGGCACAGTTGTGGTGTTGGATGACGCAGTCGAAGAAGACGCCCAGGAACCCGCCGTGCACCAGACCCGGC
>NZ_DASRBZ010000546.1:0-10895 GCF_035653355.1 Mycobacterium sp.
CGACCAAGCTGATCCGCTGATCCGGGTAGCGGGACGTGTCCAGCATCCGCGAAACCGGCAGGCGCGCAACTTGGTCGGCGCCCAGCCGCGGCGGCTGGTCCAGACCATAGGAGTTGGTGTTGCGCAGGATCGCGGCGAGCACCGGTGAGATCGGCTGCAATCCGTCGGGCAGCACCGCGTAATACAACATGCTGTTGTCGGCCGCATAGGCCACCACCACCGCACCGACCGGCGCGGGCAGCGCCAGCGGGAAATGCGGTGGGCCGCCGGCGTCCGGGATGGCCGGCGGCGTCAACGCCGGCGCCTCCGGAACAGCGTTGAACAGGCCCTGCGCGATCGGCCGTGCGGCGGGTACCTCTGTCCCCAGCCCCAAGGCATTGGTGACAGCATGATCGGCCAGATCGATGCGACTGCGCTTGCCGTCCCACAAAAGCCAGGTGCCGGCGCCGTTGTCGACCAGCACACCCTGTCCAGCAGCCAGCGCGGCGGCCCGCGCCCCGCTGGTGTCCAACGGCCCGCCGATCACGGTGACACCGGTGCTGTGTGCGGCATGACCGATGCCGCTGATCGCGTCACATACCGTCCAGTCGGCGTTTTGGGAGGTGTTTTGCACCATCCGTTCCGGGGCGCCGGGAATCCCAATCAGGTTGCCGCGCGGAAACTTGTCCAGCTCGCTGCTTCTCACCGTGGTGGGGTTGGCGGGTCGGCCCGCGATCAGCCGCGCCGAGGTCAAGTTGAGCACCGGGTGCAACTCGTCACCGACCCGCACATACAGCGCGGCGGTGGACCGGTCAGCCAGAATCGGATTGGTGCCCGCCGACCCGCCGGGCCGGATCAGCGAGAACACGAAACAACCGATCAGACCGGTCACCAGGATGAGCACGCCCATCAACACCGCGCGCGACTGGGTGCGCAGCGGGTCGACGAGCATGCGGGTGTCGTGCAGGGCGACACCGGAAGCGATGCGGCGCATGACAAATCGCCATCCCGTCACCTGATGGCGGGTAACGAAGCCGCGGCGATACACCACCTTGTCGGGGTTGTCGTTAACCGGGGTTCGCGACGTGAACGAGCGACGCTCGTCGTCAATGTCACGGCCGCTCATGCCGGTACCCACAGGCCGAGGCCTTGCAACAGCGGCTCCACCGAGTTGCGGACATCCTCGGCGGTGATCGTCATCAGCTCCTCGTCGGTGAACTCGCCGGTTTCGGCGTGCTCGGAGTGGTCCAGCCGGAATTCGCGTTCCTCTTCGGACTTTTCGACGACGTTGCGCACGAACCGGCCGTTACCGGCGATGTCCAGCCCGCGACGTTCGACCCCGGTTGCGTCGGGCTTGGAGATGCTGGCCAGATGCGCGAACAGCGCTTCAAGATCGTCGAGGGCGGCTTGCTCGAAGACGCTGTCGCGCTTGGCGGCCATGAATTTCGCGATCTCGATCAACTCGGGCGGCTTGTACGACGGGAAGTCGATGCTGCGGGTGAACCTCGACCGCAGACCTTGGTTGGTGTCGAGGAACTTGTCCAGATCGGCGCGGTAGCCGGCGATGATCACCACCAACCGATCGCGGTCGTTTTCCATCCGGGCCAGCAACGTGTCGATGGCGACCAAGCCGAAGTCGTTCTTGGCGCCGGTGGCTACCAACGCATAAGCCTCGTCGAGGAAAAGCACCCCGTCCAGTGCGCTGTCGATGATCGCGTTGGTCTTGGCCTCGGTCTCTCCGATGTGCTGGCCAATCAGATCGGCGCGGTGCACCTCGCGGATGTTTTCCTTCTTCAATAAACCCAAGCCGCAATAGATCTTGGCGATGACGCGGGCAATGGTGGTCTTACCGGTACCGGGCGGCCCAGCGAAGACCAGGTGATGCGTGCGCTGCGCGACTTCCAGGCCGCGCTGCCTGCGAACCACCTCCATGGCCACCGAGCTCTTCAGCCGGGCCACCTGGTCTTTGACCTTGTCCAAGCCGATGAACTCGTCGAGCTCGTGTTCGGCCTCCGCCAGCAGCACGCGCTTGCGCTCTTTTGCTTCGGGGTCGACGAAATCCCCAGGGCTGGGTTCGGTTTCGGGATCCCACGGGTCGGTGCGGGCCTCGATGCGCGCCGCGGTGGTGGTGACGATCCCGAAGCTGGGATCCGACAGGGCGTGCTCAATCTCCTCGTTTTCGGGGTTGGCCGCATACAGGTCTTGCAAGACCTCGTTGGCGCTGTCCTCGTCTACATGCGCGCGCAGCACTAGCGCTTTGGCCAGCGCTCCGTCGACCGCCGCGACGGGGATGGGACCGTCGGGTTCTTCCAAGTAAGACAACGCCGGAGCGAACATCCCCAGCCGGGCCAGCGCGATCCCCAGCGTGACCTTGGCCGCGTGGGCAAAGACGTCGTCCAAGTCGGAGTCGTTGACGATCGGCGTGAGCAGCTTGACCACATCCGACCACCGCTGGGCACGGTAGTGGATGGCAGCCGAGACCCACCGGGCATCGCGCCAATTCGGCCGCCGTCCGATGACGTCTGACACCAGCTGGTGGGCTTCGGCGTATCGTCCGTCCCCTGCCTGCGCCGCAGCGTAGGCAAGGTGGAAGTCGTCGGGCTCGGTGGCGCGGAACCGCAAATACAGCCCGGTGTCGTACTGAAAGCCCAATGCGCCGGGCGCCAATTCGATCTGACGTTGCAGCAGACCAGCGGTAGCGGCAGTGCGTGATATCGATTCGAGCACCGGGGTGGACACGTCGCCGGCGGCGGCCAGGCCGGCCCAGGCGTCGCACTGGTCGTGCGCGATCCGGGTCAGCGCGAAAAACCCGGAACGGGCTGCGGCGAGGTCGGCCGGGCGTCGCCGCTCGTAGACCGTCAGGCCCAGGGCCCGGCAGCAAGTGGCAAACCGGCTGACGACGTCGTCGTCTACCCGAGCTGCAACGGGACGAGCCGCCAGCGTCCCGATGTCACCGCCGTCCACGGCCCTATACCCTCCCTGGGTTTGTTAGTGCTACCTAACTTCGCTGAAGTTAGCATTGCATAAGCTAAGTGTCGAGATGCGGGGTTGGCTAATTAACGGCCGTCGTCATTGCTAGATCGGGCCCATCACCGCACACCACAAGCCTCCTTCCGCACTGGTGAACGCCGTACCGCTGGGTGAAAACCGTTTTCGATATGCCGATGGGACGATACCCCACAACCAGCCGTTGATGAAAATGGGTTTCATTTCGGTTTAGCGCTTATCTGGGTTGCCACCGAACTCGACACGACCTGCCCCTCCTTCCGTCGCGCTGGCCGAAGCGACTGGCGTTCCCCGTCCACTCGAGACATCGCTCTGGTAGTCGGCTGTGCCGGCGTGCCGGTTCCCTGCTTCCTGCCTCTCGGTCGATAAAGAGCTCATCGATGAAACCGAATGGGCAGATCTTGTCCGCATCAATCAAGAGAGTTTCGGCGCTGTGGCGACGACTGCCGGATCGGTGATCATGACCTGATCGACCCGGAAATCGGGTAGCGAGTCGTCTTTGGTACGAGCCGACCGAATAGCGTTAGACATCGGGATCTCGCAAAGTGCCGGAGGTGAAAGATGCACCACGACACCCGAGAAGTAACGCGGTGAGTGCGCCCCGCCGAGAAGCACCCGAAAATTTACTTTTTGACCGCGCTGACCAAAGTGTTGCGCGCGATCATCGGTCCAGCTTCGGTATCCGGGCCGGGTACCGGTCGGCCGACTTGCCGTAGGTAGTCGGCCAGCGGGGTGGGGAGTGGGGTCCAGCCGTGCTCGCCGAGCCACTGCTCGGCCGGCGCGAATTGTTCGTTGTAGACCAGCTGGAAGAACAGGCGCTGGTCACCCTCGGCGGCCGCGGCACGTTCCTCTTCGACTTTGGCGGCGAATTCCTCGGGCGGCAGCGGCGCGCCATCTTCAATGGCCGCATGGCTGCCGGCGGCGGCCAGCCCGTCCAGGCCGATAAACAGCTGCTCCTGCGCAGTGGCCGGCAAATAGATCAGCAGACCCTCGACAATCCAGGCCGACGGCTTGGCGGGATCAAACCCGCTGTCGCGCAGCGCTTGTGGCCAGTCTTCCCGCAGGTCGACCGCCACCTCGCGGCGCTCGGCATTGGGCTCGGCGCCGCGTTCAGCGAGCACCTCACGTTTGAACTCCAGCACCTGTGGTTGGTCCAGCTCGAAGATCGTTGTCGCGTCGGGCCACGGCAACCGGTAAGCCCGCGAGTCCAGCCCGGCGGCCAAGACGACGATCTGCCGCACGCCTGCCTCTGCAGCACGCCCGAAGTACTCGTCGAAATACTTGGTGCGCGCCCCCTGGAAATTCACGAAATGTTCGCCGAAGTCCTCTGTCTTCAGCGGATGTTCGGGCGCTTTACCGTCGAGCACGTCGGCCGCGGGGCCGCCCACTGCGCGGCAGAAAACCTCGGCGAACGGGTCGACGGCCAACGGGTCAGGCTTCTGCGCCTCCAATGCTCTTGCGGTGGCCACGAATAACGCGGTCGAACCAACGCTTGTGGTGATGTCCCAGGTGTCTCTTTCGCTACGCACTCGACCGACCCTACGCCTGGCCACGTGGCGCTTCTCTCGGCCCCAGATCCGACAGTTGCGAATCAGACCAACGGCCGACCCGTCCTGATCCGCCGGTCGAGATCCCACAGCAACACGTTGAACGGAAACTGCCGCACGAACCGCGGCATCAGGTGATTCACCGTCCGCAGCACCGCCATCAGCCGGTCGAAGCGTCGTTGCTTACCGGCATTCCACGGCAATTGCATCTCGTCGCGGAACCGTTGCGGCAGAAAGCCGGTCGTAATCAGCAGCGCGATACTGTCTAACCAGCGCTGCAGCGGGCCGTGCAGCGTTACCCGGGGCATCCGGCCCGCAGCGATCGGATACAGGTACTCGCGCACCGCGTCGTCGATGTGCACCTTGTCCAGCGACTCATGCCAGTACTTGTCGAAGGCGTGCCGATCCGGTGGCCACATCTCTGGCGGCACTTGCAGCGTGGTGCCCAACGCCATCCCCTCGTGATAGTGGCGCTCGGCGTCCTCGTCGTCCATCTCGCCGACGAAGATGCGGTGCACGTCGACGGCCCCCTTGTACAGGCACGCACCTACCCACAGCTGCAATTCAGGATCGAACGCGTTGTAGGCCACCGGGCTTTCAGGTGTGGAGTAGACCTGGGCGTGTGCGCGGTTGACCGCGCGTCTGAACGCGGCTTTTTGGGCCTCGCTGCCGGCGGTGGCCACCGCAAGGTAGGTGAACGTGGTGCGCGCTCGCTTGATCGGATGCAAGTCCACCCGGCCGCTTTCCACCCGGCTTTCCATCACGCCGTAACCCACACCGGGGCGCGCCAACTGCATGACCACGTTGGCGGGCCCGGCCAGCAGCGCCACACCCATCAAGCCGTCGTCGATACCGGCACGCCGCGTTCTACGACGCCGCGGCTTCCTGACGGGCGGGTCCGCGACCGGGCGCTCGACGTGCTGGATGGGTTCGCTGACCGTCATAGCCACACCTGCCCGCCAATTGTGAGAACGCTTGTTTCCTGATATTGCCGCGCGGCGACGACGGATGTCAAGATGGTGCCCATGGCCGTCAAATCCGGGTTAGCCGATACCGCGCAAGTGCGGCCTTATCGCGGAATCGGTGCCGCCGACCGGCTTGCCGAGCGCCGGCGCAGGCTGCTGTCCGCCGGCCTGGATCTGCTCGGGGCTCAGGACCCGACCGAGTTGACCGTCCGCGCAATCTGCCGTCGAGCCGGCCTGGCCGCTCGCTACTTCTACGAAAGCTTCACCGACAAAGACGAATTCGTCAGTGCGGTGTTCGATTGGGTCATCGCCGATTTGGCCGCCACCACTCAGGCCGCGGTTGCCGCCGCATCACCCCGTGAGCAAACCCGTGCGGGTATGGCCAACATCGTGCGCACTATTGCCGACGACCCCCGCGTCGGGCGGCTGCTGTTCAATGCGCAGTTGGCCAACGCCGTGCTGGTGCGCAAGCGGGTCGAATCCAGCGCCCTATTCGCGATGCTGTCTCGCCAGCACGTGGGAAGCGCGCTGCGGATTCCGGAAAACGACCGCATCAAAGCCGCAGCACATTTCGTCGTCGGCGGCGTCGGCCAAACCCTCAGCGCCTGGCTGGCCGGACAGGTGCGCCTTACCGCCGAGCAGCTCGTCGACCACCTGGCAGCGCTGCTCGACGAACTCGCCGATCCGAGCCTTTACCGCGACTAGCCGACGCTACCGCGCGGCCGGAACGCGGCGGTCAGCTGCGGTCTTGGGGACGGCCTGGGCGTCGCTCTCACCGAATTCCTTTGTCCAGCAAGCGAATTCCAGCGTGATCCCGTCGGGGTCGTGGAAGTAGAACGAGCGGACGTAGACGCCGGGATGCAGGGTGCGCGAAACTTGCATTTCGCTTTCGTCGTGGTTGAGCACCGGGCCAACCCGCACACCTTTGTCCTTGAGCCGCTGGCGGTAGGCGTCGAACTTTTCGGGAGGAACGTGGAAAGCGAGATGGTTCATGGTGCTGACCGCGCTGGTGATATCCCCGATGCCGGGGATGGCCGCGGGCGACGAGATGCCCGGCACCCGGTCCGGCGCATCGGCGAACCAGAAGAACGCCACGCAATCGCCGTTGCCGGCATCGAAGAAGAAATGCTGTCCCTGGCCGTTGGGCAAATCGAGCGATTTGATCAACGGCATGCCGAGGACGTTGGTGTAAAAGTCCACGGTGCGGGCCATATCCGAGCACACCAGAGCGACGTGGTTGATCCCGCTCAATTCGAATTCGGTGTTGGTGTTGTGCGGCTTGATCATCACGGCCCCCGTAGATTCCGAGACGCATCCGGCGGTCTGGCCAAGACCGTGGTCCCAAGTTACCACCAGGTTCGCCACATTCTGGCCTCGTAGCCAGCTCAATCCCGCGATAATCCGTGCAACGCCACGAGAGGAGGCGGCTGACATGACTCGTGCATCGGGGACGCCCGGCGTGATCCGCGAGTTCATCGGGCTGCCCTCGCCCACTGCGCGGCGCGCCGGCGCCGGCGGGCACCCTTGCCAGGGGCTGTATCACCGCGGCGTGGGCCGCAAACCGAAGGTGGCCATTATCGCCACCCACTACCAGATCGACTTCGCTGAGCACTACCTGGCCGACTACATGGCCACCCGCGGCATCGGATTCCTCGGCTGGAATACTCGGTTTCGCGGCTTTGAGAGCAGTTTCCTGCTCGACCACGCGCTGGTCGACATCGGTGTCGGCGTCCGCTGGCTACGTGATGTTCAGGGCGTGGAAACCATTGTTTTGCTGGGTAATTCCGGTGGCGGGTCACTGATGGCCGCCTACCAGTCGCAGGCGGTGGAACCGAACGTTACTCCGTTGCCGGGGATGCGGCCGGCGGCCGGGCTCACCGATTTGCTTCCTGCCGACGGCTATGTCGCCAGCGCCGCCCATCCCGGCCGCCCCGACGTGCTGACCGCATGGATGGACGCCGCCGTCGTCGACGAAAACGACCCGGTCGCCACCGATCCCGAACTGGACCTGTTCAATGAGTGCAACGGCCCGCCATACTCGCCGGAGTTTCTCAGCCGCTACCGATCCGCACAGGTCGCTCGCAACCACGCCATCACCGATTGGGCGGAAAAGGAGTTGAAACGTGTTCGGGCGGCTGGGTTCTCAGACCGGCCGTTCACTGTGATGCGGACCTGGGCCGATCCGCGCATGGTCGATCCCAGCATCGAGCCGAGCAAGCGTCAGCCCAACATGTGTTATGCCGGTGTCCCGGCCAAGGCCAACCGCTCCGCACACGGCATCGCGGCGGCGTGCACCTTGCGCAACTGGCTGGGCATGTGGAGCCTGCGAACGGCACAGACCCGGGCCGAGCCGCATCTCGGCCGCGTCACTTGTCCGGCGCTGGTTATCAACGCGGAGGCGGATACCGGAGTCTTCCCCTCGGACGGCCAACGCATTTACGACGCGTTGGGCACTGCAGACAAGACGCAGGTCACGATCGACAGCGACCACTACTTCACCACCCCGGGGGCGCGCAGCGAGCAGGCCGATAGCATCGCCAAGTGGATCGCCAAGCGGTGGCGCTAAAGGTTCTGGCCCACTTCGTCCCAGGCGGGAAGGTGCTCGAATATATTGCACGCGAAGCGGATTGGCTTGACATCCGATGGTGCGCGCCCGACGACGACGTCACTTTCTACCGCGAGTTGCCCGATGCGGACGCGATCTGGCATGTGCTGCGGCCGATCTCGGCAGAAGACCTACGACGCGCACCCAAGCTACAGCTGGTGCACAAGTTCGGCACGGGCGTTAACACCATTGAGGTCCAAGCCGCCACGGCGCGTGGCGTCGCAGTAGCCAACATGCCCGGCGCCAACGCCGCGTCGGTCGCCGAAGGAACTGTGCTGTTGATGCTGGCCGCGCTGCGCCGGCTGCCGGAGTTGGACCGTGCCACCCGCGCCGGTCGCGGCTGGCCGTCAGATCCGCAGTTGGGCGAAACCGTGCGCGACATCGGCGGCTGCACTGTCGGGCTGGTCGGCTACGGCAACGTCGCCAAGCGGGTCGCCGATATTGTCGCGGCGATGCGCGCGGCCGTGCTGCACACCAGCACGCGCGACGACGGGCTGCCGGGTTGGCGGCCGCTGCCCGAGCTGCTGGCTACGAGCGACGTCGTATCGCTGCATCTGCCGTTGACGCCCGCCACGCAAGGGTTATTGGGTCGTGATGCGCTGGCCCGGATGAAGCCGGAAGCGGTACTGGTCAACACCGCGCGTGGGCCCATCGTCGACGAGGACGCCCTCGTCGAGTCGCTGCGCGAGGGCCGGCTGGGCGCTGCGGGGCTGGACGTGTTCGCCGTCGAGCCAGTGCAGCCGCAAAACCCGCTGCTGGAGTTGGACAACGTCGTGCTCACACCGCATGTCAGCTGGTACACGGTCGACACCATGCGCCGCTACCTCGTCGAAGCTGTCGCCAACTGCCGCCGCTTACGGGACGGGCAGCCGCTGGCCGATGTAGTCAACCAACCGACCGGTTATTAGATTGGGAAGGTCACCGAGGGAAGGCGAACAATGCCGATCGCAATAACTCCTGAGCATCAAGACTTGGCCGACTCCGTGCGGTCGCTGGTGGCGCGGGTGGCGCCGTCGGAGGTGCTGCACGAGGCCTTAGAACATCCCATCGAGAATCCCCCGCCGTACTGGCGGACCGCCGCGGAACAGGGTCTGCAGGGAGTGCACCTGGCGGAGTCGGTCGGTGGCCAGGGTTTCGGGATCCTCGAATTGGCAATCGTGCTAGCCGAATTCGGCTACGGCGCAGTGCCCGGCCCCTTCGTGCCGTCGGCGATCGCCAGCGCGCTCATTTCCGCGCATGACCCGGATGCCAAGGTGCTGGCCGAGCTAGCGTCCGGGGCCGCAATCGCCGCATACGCACTGGGCTCGGGCTTGACCGCCACCCGGCACGGCGACGGGCTGGTGATCCGCGGCGAGGTGCGGGCGGTCCCGGCGGCGGCTCAGGCGTCGGTGCTAGTGCTGCCGGTGGCCATCGACAGCGGCGAAGAGTGGATCGTGCTGCGCGCCGAGCAACTCGAGGTCGAACCGCTAAAAAGCATCGACCCGCTGCGGCCGATCGCGCATGTGCGCGCCAACGCCGTCGAGATCGGCGACGATGCCCTGCTGAGCAACCTCAGCACGACCACCGCCCACGCGCTGATGTCGACCCTGCTGTCGGCCGAGGCCATCGGTGTAGCGCGGTGGGCCACCGACACCGCGGCGCAATACGCCAAGATCCGCGAACAGTTCGGCCGGCCGATCGGCCAGTTCCAGGCCGTCAAGCACAAGTGCGCCGAGATGACCGCAGACACCGAGCGGGCCACCGCGGCAGTGTGGGACGCTGCCCGGGCAATCGAAGAGGCGCGTCAAAATGGTTGGGACTCTGCAAGTTCCGCGGTCGAGTTCGCTGCAGCGGTGGCGGCGACGCTGGCCCCGGCGGCCGCGCAGCGCTGCGCCCAGGATTGCATCCAGGTGCACGGCGGAATCGGCTTCACCTGGGAGCACGACACGAACGTGTACTACCGGCGGGCGCTGATCCTGGCCGCATCCTTCGGCCGCCGCACGGATTACCCGCAGCGGGTGGTCGACACGGCGACCAGCACCGGGATGCGCAAGCTCAACATTGATTTGGATCCGCAGACCGAGAAGCTGCGGTCGGAGATCCGGGCCGAAGTCACCGCGCTCAAGGCGATGCCCCGCGAAGAACGTAAGGTCGCCATCGCCGAGGGCGGCTGGGTGCTGCCGTATCTGCCGAAACCGTGGGGCCGGGCGGCCGGCCCGGTCGAGCAGATCATCGTCGAGCAGGAGTTCAGCGCGGGACGGGTCAAGCGCCCCCAAATCGGGATCGCGTCGTGGATCGTCCCGTCGATCGTGGCGTTTGGCACCGATGAGCAGAAGCAGCGGTTCCTGCCGCCGACGTTCCGCGGCGAAATCATGTGGTGCCAGCTGTTCTCCGAGCCGGGCGCCGGATCCGACCTGGCCGGGCTGACTACCAAGGCGACGCGGACCGAGGGCGGTTGGCGCATTACCGGGCAGAAGATCTGGACCACCGCCGCGCAGTTCTCCGACTGGGGAGCATTATTGGCCCGCACGGACCCGAGCGCGCCGAAGCACAACGGGATCACCTATTTCCTGTTGGACATGAAAAGCGAAGGCGTTCAGGTAAAGCCGTTGCGCGAGCTGACCGGCGGCGCGATGTTCAACACCGTCTTCATCGACGACGTGTTCGTGCCCGAGGACTGCGTGCTCGGGGAGGTGAATCGGGGCTGGGAGGTCAGCCGCAACACCCTTACCGCCGAACGGGTATCGATCGGCAGCAGCGAGGCACCGTTTTTAGCCAACCTCGACGAGTTCGTCGGCTTCCTGCGCGACGGCC
>NZ_DASRBZ010000547.1:0-2141 GCF_035653355.1 Mycobacterium sp.
CCGCGTGCGGCTCAAGCTCTAGGCGACTTGTACAGAAGACTCGGTCGCATTCCCGAGGCGCTGGACTATCTGAACCGCACTACTGAGTCCGGACACCCAGAAGCCGTTGCGATGGCCTGGGTAAGCATAGGCGGTATCAAGGACAAGCAAGGCGACAAGGCCGGTGCGGCCGAGGCATTTCGGCAGGCCATACGCACCAGCACGAACGAACAGGTATCGACGCCGGCGTTCCTCATGGGACTCACGCTCAAGGACCAAGCAGACCTCGACGGCGCCTGGGCTGCGTTCGACTCAGCAGCGCAATCCGAGGATTCGGACATCGCGCCGCGGGCACTCTTCGAGCAAGCCACCCTGCTGATCAACCGCGGGGAGTTCGATGAAGCCGCCGCACTGCTGCGACGGTGCGCCGACAGCGACCACCCCGACGTTTCAGCCCGTGCAGCCTTCGTACTGGGCGCGGTTCTGCTCGACCTGGGCGACCGTGCCGAGGCCCGAAAGGCGTTCCATCGCGCGGCCTCCTCGGGACACCCTGACATAGCCGGAAAGGCCGAAATCCGGCTGCGGAACGACTTCGGACCTCAGCCGGGGGCCAGCGGCGTTGGCGGTGAGTATGAGATCCGACTCGATCGCGGAGTCGAGGAACAGCTTAATCACGCCGACGAGAGCGACAGCGGCCCAGCGGTACGCCGCGCCATCGCTGCTCTAGGCCACAACGCCCGACCACCCGAGGCGACTGGCGCCAGCGACCCGTTCTCGACGTCCCGGCTGGCCATCCATCCCCGCGGTTACTGCGTTCGGTATCTGGCGTGGCTCAACGAGAGAAGGGTGCTGATAACATCGATTAAGCCTCTCAGACCTGAGCCTCCGCGCTGCGTCTGCGAGCGCGAGTTGCCCGCGAGGCCGAGCCACGGTCGGCGGACGGCGATCCTGTCCGTCGCCGGCGTCATCGTCGCCGCGCTCATCGTAGGGGCAACCGTCACGCACGGCGATTCACCTGCCTCGTCCGGATCGCCGAGCCCAACTGTCTCAAGTGCAGCGGCTGTTCCTAACGCTCCGAGCACCGCGAAGCTTGCATCCCCGCTCGTCTCTAGCGCCAGCTCCGCACCAGCCACGGCAGGTTCGGCAGCAGGCAGCGCCGGCACCTGGTCTGCGCCGAGGTCGCTGAGTAATAGCGAGATCGTGTCAGTCTCCTGCCCAAGCGCCCGGTTCTGCATGGCCGCAGACTCTGGCGGAAACGTATACACCTACACCAACGGCGCGTGGTCCCCAGGCGACTCGATCGGCAGCAGCTTGACCGGCGTGTCCTGCGCGAGCTCCAACTTCTGTGCCGCCACCAGCGCCGGAGCGACCGCCTACATATACTCCGGCGGCTCATGGACTCCAACCCAGCTCGTCGGCGCCGACGGTAACTCCGCCAACCTGACCGCCGTCTCCTGCCCCAGCGCAGGCTCATGCTTCGCTACGGGCGACTGGGACTCGTACAGCTTCCGCAACGGCCAGTGGTCCACCGGCACATTGGTCCAGAACCAGAACCGTTTCACCGCGATCTCATGCCCATCGGCGACATCCTGCACTGCCACCGACTCGACAGGAAACGCTTACTCCTACTCGGCTGGAAGCTGGTCGTCCGCCTACCAGCTCGATGGCGCCAAGGGCTTAGCCTCTATATCGTGCGCAACAGCCGCCTTCTGCGTCGCAACCAGCGACGGATCCGACACCGTATACGTCTACTCGGCTTCGTCCTGGTCGACCACCACCCTCACCTCACCCGGAGCCACCGCGGCGAATTCGGCGCACTTCGTCCAGGCCTCGTGTCCTAGCACCGACACGTGCGTCGCAGTAGGCCGCTGGAACTCGTATACGTACGCTCACGGCACTTGGTCAACCGGGACGTTAATCACCAATCAAGATTGGCTCACCGCACTGTCCTGCCCGACTGCAACATTCTGCGTCGCAGCCGACCAGAACGGGAACGTATACACGCGCTAACTCGCTTCGTCCCGAACTTGCGGCACCGGTAGGTCATATCGGCATATTCCTGCGCCATTCAGGTCGGGCAGAGTCATGCTACGGCGCTGATCGTCGGCCCGGTTGCGGTACCGCGCTGCTGTACATCCGACGCTTCCGGTGTACCTCTTGGC
>NZ_DASRBZ010000548.1:0-2409 GCF_035653355.1 Mycobacterium sp.
CCGTTAATCGCGATCAGGTGCCCGGGCTCATGACGCTCCGGATAGTTGGGGTGAGTTGCGTGCGCCATGTCCGCCGAGGCCACCATCGATCCGGCCACCCGGCGCAGGAAATCCTCCCGCTCACCGCCCGCGACCAGCACGATTCGCTCCAGCGTGGTCAGCAGCAGCTCGGACTGGGCGCCGTGGTCGGAGGTCGAACCGACCTCTTCGTGGTCGAACAACGCCAGCACCGGCAAGTAGCCGCGGGGTTCGGCGCCGAGCAACGCCTCCAAGCCCGCGTAGCAGCTGGCTAGGTTGTCCAGCCGCGCCGCGCTGACGAACTGGTCGTCGAGTCCGGCGAGCCGGGAGGGAGCCAGATCATGGGTCATCAGATCGAAGCTGAGCACGTCGTCTGCGGCGACGCCGGCACGTTTCGCGACGTAGCCGACAAAGTTGCCGCAGCCCTCGCCGGCTGCCCACACCGCGTTGACGTGGCGCTGCGGGTCCAACGCGACCGACTTGCGGTCCTCGGCCAAATGGATTGCCAACTGCGGCACCCGCAGGATCGGTTCGTCGATGCGGACCGGCCGGTGACTGATGCCGGCACCGTCACGCACAGATAGGCGTCCGCTGACACCGAGATCGCGGTCCAGCCACGAGTTCAGCCAGGCGCCCCCGTAGGGCTGCAGCGCCACCACCTGCCAACCTGCGACCACGCGATCCGGGTGCTGCTTGACTCGCAGGTTCGGGCTGTCGGTGTGGGCGCCGATCACCCGAAACGACGAGGCCGACGTATCGCTGCTATCCCAGGCGACCAGCGAGCCCGCGCGCACGGTGAAGAATCGGCCTGCGGCGGGCCAAGCGTCCGTCTCGGCCAACTCGGCATATCCGGCCGCGCGCAGCGCTTGTCCCACCGTGGCGCACACGTGGAACGGCGACGGGGACGCGTCGATGAATTCGCACAGACCCGCTGCCGTGGCCGCCATGCGCTCATCCTTTCATCCGCAAGGACGTTAGGGTCGAACCCGTGCCCGCTATTCAGCCCCAACCGGTTCTGGAGCCGTTGACGCCGGCCGCCATCTTCCTGGTGGTCACCATCAACGACGGCGGCGAGGCAACCGTGCACGACGCACTGCCCGACATCTCGGGGCTCGTCCGCGCGATCGGATTCCGTGACCCGGCCAAACGCCTGTCGGCGATCACCTCGATCGGCTCCGACGCGTGGGATCGGTTGTTTGCTGGCCCGCGACCGGCCGAGCTGCACCCGTTCGTCGCGCTGGAAGGGCCGCGGCACACTGCGCCGGCCACACCCGGCGACGTGTTGTTCCACATTCGTGCCGAGGCGATGGATTTCTGTTTCGAGCTGGCCACCCGGCTGATCGACGCAATGGCCGGCGCTGTGACGGTGATCGACGAGGTGCACGGTTTCCGGTTCTTCGACAACCGCGATCTACTCGGATTCGTCGACGGCACCGAGAATCCCGACGGCCCGCTGGCCGTCAGCGCCACCCAGATCGGCGACGAGGATCCTGATTTCGCCGGCTCGTGCTACGTCCACGTCCAGAAGTACGTGCACGACATGGCTGGCTGGAATTCGCTTTCGGTCACCGAGCAGGAGCGTGCGTTTGGCCGAACCAAGCTGGAAGACATCGAGTTCGACGACGACGAGAAACCGGCCAACTCGCACATCGCGCTGAACAAGGTCGAAGACGACGAAGGCAACGAGCTCAAGATCGTGCGCCACAACATGCCTTTCGGCGAGGTCGGCAAGGGCGAGTACGGCACGTACTACATCGGCTATTCCCGCAGCCCCGCCGTCACCGAACAGATGTTGCGCAACATGTTCATCGGCGATCCACCCGGCAACACCGACCGGATCCTGGACTTTTCCACCGCTGTCACAGGTGGCCTGTTCTTTACTCCCACCGTCGACTTTCTCGACGATCCGCCGCCACTGCCTGGACTACCTGCTGCGGCAGAAGATTCCGACTCCGACGGCTCCCTGGCGATCGGCAGTTTGAAAGGAAGCACCCGATGAACAACCTCTACCGCGATCTGGCACCGATCACCGAAGCCGCTTGGGCCGAGATCGAATTGGAGGCAACGCGAACGTTCAAACGCCACATCGCCGGGCGCCGGGTAGTCGATGTCAGCGGTCCCGGCGGACCCACGATGGCAGCCGTCGGCACGGGTCGGCTGACTGATGTGGCGCCGCCCGGCGACGAGGTCATCGCGCAACTGCGGGCAAGTAAACCGCTTGTGCGGCTGCGCGTTCCGTTTACGCTGTCACGATCGGAGATCGACGATGTGGAGCGCGGCTCACAGGACGCCGACTGGGATCCCGTCAAGACCGCCGCCAAGAAGCTTGCATTCGTCGAAGACCGCGCCATCTTCGAGGGTTACGACGCGGCGTCGATCGAAGGCATCCGA
>NZ_DASRBZ010000549.1:0-6874 GCF_035653355.1 Mycobacterium sp.
AGACAAACGCCTCACTGTCGGCGGCGTCGATTTCACCCGCCAACCCGAAGTCCATCCCGAGTTGGGCGTACAGACGAAAGCTGACCGTGCCACGGCCCACCAACGGATGCAGGCACACCATCTGCTTGGCGGTCTCGCCCAACAGCGGCAGGTTGTAGGCACACAACGCCGAGAACGGCAGCACCGCCATCTTCTGGTCGACGAGATATTCCAGGCGGCTGAACGCGGCGCGCTGCTCGGGGGTACGCGCCAGCACCGCGGCATCGACGACACCACGGCAGCCGCTGCAGCCGATGGCGACCACATACTCCATCGCGGCGACCCCGGCGGCCACCGTCGCCTCCGGGTCGACCACGTTGGTGCCCGGCACAAACACGTAGTGCTCGTCGACCGGCGTCACCGCAATCTGGCCGGACCTGACCGCGTCGCCGAAGCCCATGTCCAGCAATTCGGCTCGTAATGCTGCGCGGCCCCCGTCGCGGGAGTACAGGATCCGCTGGTTGCGCGCCAGGCCGTCGGCGATGTACTCCGCGGCGCGGGCCAGAAATTCCGACGGGTCCCGATACCCCCATCCCACATGCCCGAACGGGGTGAGGCCTGCAGCGGAGGTGAGCACACCTTGCTGGCGCATCACGGGGCACCGCCCTCCGAGAACCGGTCAAGCCGCAGATAAGCGTGAATGGTGGTGCCGTCCGGCGACGTGTGGGTCCGCACCAAATCAGCCACCGCGTTGACGACGAAGAGCTCACACTCGCCTGAGCCCGCGGTCGGCGGTCGGCACCCGGCCAGAGGGTCGCCCAACTGCCCGACATACCGTGCCTCGCACACCACATGACCGTCGCTGTGCCAAAACGCAATCCGACATGCCCCGCCGGAATGGTGCAGGCCGCTGGTGGCCAGTTCGGTGGTGATCAATTGCAGGTCGGCGATCCCCTCGTCAGACAATCCGAGCAACCGGCCGTATCGGGCGCTGCATCGGCGAGCACCGGCCAGATCGGCGGGTTCGCAGACGGTATAGATCATCGCGCCCGCATCAGTGGGCAGCGGTTGGTTGCAGTGGTCAAGCGCGAGGTCGAGCGCAAAGTCGCGGTTGGGCTGGGGCCATCCGTCGCGCCAGATCAGTGGATGGGTAAGCCGGGCGTCGGCCAAGACGGATTCGCCGAGCCGTGACGCGTCGTAGAGGCACAGGCCGGTCACGTCATGGCCGGCGAGCGCGATGTTGACCAGCGCCTCGTGCTGGACGCACGCGGGATATTCGACGTCGCTGCGCCCAGGCCACACGGGTTCACCGATCATGTGCAGGGGGCGGTGGGGGTGCCGCTGCATGAAGTCGGCCACCAGCCCAAGGATCCGGCCGGGATTGCGGCCTGCCTCGGTGATGTCCGTCATCGTCAGGTTCACAGTCACATCCCCCGCCGGCGCGCCAAACGCATCCTGCAGCAACGCGATCTTGTCTTCCGGTACTGCGACCAAGACCGGCTCGGCATTACTCAACCATCCGGATATCAACGGCACCAGCGAATCGAGATATTCGCGCTCGGAGCGGTAAAAAAGCGCCATGTGCACCACCTCGTGGACGGTGGGCCTAGTCCTGTCGGCGGTGTCATCCAGCAACCGGGTCCCCAATCAGTAGACGGCTATCAGGCGTCGCAGCTCTGCCATGGCGACCGCACCGGTGACGCTCCCTGCACCCGCACGTTGCTCAGTTCGAGCAGGACCGCGAGCCGGGCGATGATGTGCTGGTCGGTTTGCAGCACCACTTGGCGGCCCTGTGCGCGGGCGTAGTCGTCGAGGGTGCGCAGTTGGGTGTGGGTGGTGAAGGCCAGCCCGTGCGCGTCGATGACGAGGGTGCCGTCACCCAGCAGCGGCCAGGTTCTGCGCAACGCCGCGGTGAAGGCGTCGTCGCTGGCCGCGTCAATTTCGCCGACCAGCACGAAGTCCACACCTGGCTCGGCAAACATCCGGAAGCCCACCATGTCTGGGCCCACAAACGGGTGCAGGCACAACAACTCGGCCGCCGCCCGACCCAGACCGTTCACGTCATAGGCGCACAGCGCCGAAAACGGCAGCACGGGCATCCTCTGGTCGATGAGAAACTCGAAGGCCGCCCACGCGTCGCGCTGCTCAGGTGTGCGCGTCAGACCGATCGCGTCGTTCAGCGTGCACAAGCCGCTGTAGCCGTCCGCGATCGCCTGGTCGGTAGCCTCGACGCGTTCGGCTACCGTTGCTTCAGCGTCCACAACGTCACTGCCGGGATGGAACTCGTAGCAGTCCTCTGCCGGGGTTACCCGAATCCGCCCCGACCGCAGCTGCTCGTCGAAGCCGAGGTCGGCCAGTTCGGCTCGCAGCACTTCGCGGCTGGCATTACCGACGTATTCGATCCGCTGATCGGCGCGAAGGGCGCCGACAATGCATTCGCTTGCGCGAGCGGCGAAGTCGTCCCGGTCGCGATATCCCCAGCCCAGGTGAGCGAACGGGACCAGATCCGCAGCCGAGGTGACCACGCCGTGGCGCCGCATCAAGAGGCCTCCTCGGCCGGCCGGTCCAGCCGCAGAAACACCTGGATCGTGGTGCCGACCGGGGTGGCGTGAATGCGCACCAGGTCGGCCAGCGCATTGACGACGAACAGCCCGCGCGGGCTTTTCCCGTTCCCGTTCGGCGGCCGCCGTCCAGCCAGCGGGTCGTCGAGAACTCCGGTGTCGCGCGCCTCGCAGACCAGATATCCGCTGTGCTCCCAGAACGCCAGCCGGCAGGTCCCGTTGCCGTGCTGCAGGCTGTTGGTGGCCAGTTCGGTGATGATCAGTTGCAGGTTGGCGATGGTTTCCGCGGCCAGACCGAGCAATCGGCCATACCGGCTGCCCTGCTGGCGGGCGGCGCTGAGATTCGCCAATTCCGAAACCGTGTAGGTCACCGCGGCCGGGCTCGTGGTCAATGGCTCGTTACAGCGCTGCAGTGCGACGTCGACAGCGTAGTCAGCGCTGCGCTGATAGGAACCGTCCACGCGGATCACTGGGTGGGTCATCCGAGCGTCCGCCAGCACGCTGTCGTCCAGTCGGGAGGCGTCGTACAGACAGAGCCCGGTGCCACGATGGCCGTCGAATGCGAGATTGACCAACGCCTCGTGCTGAACGCAGGCCGGGTATTCGACCGCGGTGCGGCCGGCCCACACCGGTTCGCCGATCAGCCGGACGGGCCGGTGCCGATGCCGCTCCGCGAAACCGCCCGCCACGCCCAAGAGCCGGGCCGGATTGCGGCCCACTTCGGTGATGTCGGCCAGTGTCACCTCCGTGTCGTGCGCTACCGGCCCTAACGCGTCGTGCAGCGATGCCAGCTTGTCGCCGGGTACTGCGACCCATACCGGCTCATAGTTGCTCAGAGCTTCGCTGACCGACGCCACTACGAGATCCAGATATTCCTGCTCTGACCGATAGAACAGCGCTGAGTGCACGAACCCGGCGTCGTGAGCCGGTGGACTCGCGGTCATGTGGTGGCTCCACTTGGTAGCGCTGCACTGAGCCAGCATGTTGCGGCTCCCGCCGGGGCCTACCCGGTGTGACGGCAGCTTAATCAGGCGCGCCCGTCAGTTACCCCTGCACACATGTGCAATGACCAGGTCGGCAACCGCGCGCATACCCGCGGCATTGGGGTGAAATGGCGCCGGCCGCCACGGCAACGGCAAAGCCGCGCCGACGGTCCAGGGGTCCGACGACCAGGCGTGGTGTTCCCGGCTAGCCTGCCCGGCCCGCACCAGTTCGCAGCCGGTGGCCTGCGCGGCCGCTGCGGTGGATTCTTCCAAGCGCGCCGCGACGTGGCGGCCCAGCTCGGCCTCAGCCGCTGACAGCGGCGCGGCGGGTTGCCCGTCCGGCGGCAGCATCGTCAGGTAGTCGACGAAAAGCACCCGCGCGTTCGGGGCCCGCCGGCGCACCGCCGCACCGACCGCACGCAACGAGTCGCCGACCTGGGCAAGCGCCTCGTCGCGGGCATCACGGTCGAGAAGGCCACGGATCTTCGGCAACAGCCGAGCTGGGCGGGGCAGAGAGGCGGCCATCAGCAAAGGGATGTAGCCGACGTCGTTGCCGCCGATGGTGATCGTGACTAGTGCTTCCGAACCGTCGAGCGCGTCCATCTGCGGCGGCGTGCCGCGCTGATGTTCGGCGAGGATGTTGGCGGTGGTCGCGCCGGAAAACGTCACGTCGACCAGATCGAAGTTCAGCCGCTGAGCAACCAGATGCGCGTAGTTGCGGGCCGATCGGCCCGAGCCCCAAGGAGCGCCCTTGGCGCGCGGCTGGATACCTGGACCAGCTGCCATCGAACTGCCCAGGGCCACATAGCATTTCGCCTTCACAGCGGCGGGCTGGAGGCGTGCGCCCAGAACCGTTTCGGGATGCGGCCTGCGCGCCGGGCCAGGTAACCGGCGGTGACGGCGGCGGCCATCGCGGCGGCCATCCCGGGCGGGTCGGCGGCCCGGGTCACCGCGCTGGCCAACAACACCGCGTCGCAACCCAATTCCATCGCCAGCGCGGCGTCGCTCGCCGTGCCGATGCCGGCGTCGAGCACCACCGGAACACCGGCGGCCGCGACGATCATCTCGATGTTGTGCGGGTTGGCGATGCCCAGCCCGGTGCCGATCGGTGAGCCCAGCGGCATCACCGCCGCGCAGCCGGTGTCCTCCAGTCGCTTGGCCAGGACCGGGTCGTCGTTGGTGTAGGGCAGCACCACGAAACCGTCGTCCACCAATTGCTCAGCGGCCCTGACCAATTCGACGGGGTCAGGCAGGAGGGTGCGCTCGTCGGCGATCACTTCCAGCTTGATCCATTCGGTGCCCAACGCCTCGCGGGCCAGCTGCGCCGTCAGCACCGCCTCGGCGGCGCTGCGACAACCGGCGGTGTTGGGCAGCGGGGTGATGCCGAGCCGGTTCAGCAGATTGAGCATCCCGGTGCCGCCCTCGGCGTCGACGCGGCGCATCGCAACCGTCGTCAGTTCCGTGCCCGATGCGACCAGCGCCTCCTCGAGCACCGCCAGATTGGTCGCCCCACCGGTGCCCATGATCAGCCGGGAGCTAAAGCTGCGGCCCGCGATGGTGAGTTTTGAATCAGCCACCTTGCACCGCCGTCACCACCTCGAGCCGTGCGCCATCGGAAAGTGTTGTCTGCCAATCATTTCGGGGGAGCACGGCTTGGTCCAGCGCCACCGCGATACCGCGGTCGGGGTAACCCAGGGTCTGCAGCAGCGCGGCGACCGTGGTCTGCTCGGCGACCTGAACCTGTTTCTCGTTGACCAGCACCATCATGGGTGTGCTCCGATCGGAACCAGTTCGGACACAATCTGTTCGGCGGTCCACGGCGCCAGCAGGAAACCGTTGCGGCCGTGGCCGGCGGCGACCAGGGTGCGCTCGTCCAGGCGCTGGACGAGCGGCTGGTTGTCCGGAGTCATCGGGCGCAACCCGGCGCTACATTCGGCGAGCTCGTATTCGCCGAGGGCCGGGAGTACCGCGCAGGCGTCGTCGAGCAGATCACGCACCCCGGAGACGACCGGTGCGCTGTCACGGCCGTGCTCGTACTGCGTGGCGCCGACGACCACCCCGTCGGCGCGCGGCACCAGGTATACCTGCCGACCATGCACCCGGGCCCGGATCACCCGCTGCGGCACCGGCATGCAGCCCTTGCGCCAGCGCAGCCGCAGCACCTCGCCCTTCACCGGCCGGATCGCCAACCCGGGCCACAATGCCGGGGCGTCGATGCCGTTGGCGATCACTACCGCGTCGGCCTCGACCCGTGCAAGCTCATGCACCGGTGGCGCCCATTGGACGCCCAGGCGTTCACATGCCGTCGCCAGCCCGCCCAACAGTGTGCGGTTGTCGACCGCAAGCTCGGTGGGGGCGCGAAAGCCGTGCCGGATTCCTTGTGCCAGAAGCGGTTCCACGTCCCGGGCACCGGTCTCCCACACCACCGGGTGGCCTTGCTGGGCTAGCCAGTCGGCGACGGTGCGCAGCTCGGCGGCGTCGGCGGAGTCGACGGCCACCACCAGCGATTCGCGCGCGGTGATCACCTGCGGCGGCAGCCCGTCCAGATAGTCGCCGTGGTGCCAGAGCCGCAGCGACTCCAAACCCAGCTGCAGCAACCGCTCTTCGCCGGGCCAGCCTTCGCTGTGCGGGGCGAGCATGCCCGCGGCCACCCAGGACGCGCCGGGTTCGCCGCTGCGGTGCACTCGCACCGAGCAGCCGGCCTGGGCGGCTCGCCGCGCCACCGACAGCCCGATGACGCCGCCGCCGATCACGGCCAGCGATCCGAGTGACATTTCCTTGCGCTCCCTTCGCCGGCATCATCCGGATCAGGTCGGACGGTAAGGGCAGGCGCGCCCACTCTCAGACCCCGCTCCTGGGACTCCCGTGATTCGTCAGCTTTCCACGCTAGCGGCTAGCGTCGCGGTGTGCACGAAGGTACTGGCCCCGCTCCTCCTCCGGCCGTGCCGGCCGGCATCGCCGCCGGGGCGCCCCGTACTCGGCTGGCTACAGCGCGGCTCTACCTGTGCACCGACGCCCGGCGTGAGCGTGGCGACTTGGCCGAGTTCGCCGAGTCCGCACTGGCCGGCGGAGTCGACATCATTCAGTTGCGCGACAAGGGGTCGGAAGGCGAGCGGCGGTTCGGCCCGCTGGAGGCGCGCGACGAGCTGGCGGTGCTGGAGATGCTCGCCGACGCCGCGCGCCGCCACCGGGCACTGGTTGCGGTCAACGACCGCGCCGACATCGCCCGCGCCGCCGGCGCCGACGTACTGCATCTGGGCCAACGCGATTTGCCGTTGTCGGTGGCCCGGGAGATCGTGCGGCCCGGCACCCTGGTCGGCCGCTCCACCCACGACGTCGATCAAATCGCGG
>NZ_DASRBZ010000550.1:0-2019 GCF_035653355.1 Mycobacterium sp.
GAAAGGCGAGACGACGGTCGGCCCAAAGTGGCCCGGATGAAAGTCAGGGCGGCCGGCATCACCGATGAGCAGGTGGTCGCCTATACCTGGGGTGAGGGCATCGTGAGCTGGACGCTGGTCAGTGCCAGTCAACAGCGATCCCAGGACGCGGTGTACACGCTGACCCCGGAGGGCGACAAGACTCGGGTGAAGTTCGAGATCACCGTCGACCCGACGGTGCCGCTGCCGGGATTCCTGCTCAAACGAACCATCAAAGCAGTGATGGACACCTCGACCGAAGGACTGCGAAAGCGGGTGCTGAGCGTCAAGAAAGGCCGCGGTTGACCGGACCGCCGGCGGGGACGGAGCCGGCAGCCGGCGGCGAGGGGCATCGACAACCTGCCGGCCTGCCGCTGCGCTTGGCGAAAGCGGCTGGTACTCGCGGATTTGCCGCCGTGGAGTCGGCGTGTTGCTAGCTTGGTGGTAGTGGCCGTACGAGCATCCCGGGAAATCGTTATCGACGCGCCGCCCAACGTGATTATGGAAGCGCTCGCCGATATCAACACCCTGACGGCGTGGTCTCCGGTGCACAAACGGGTGGAAGTGCTGGACCGCTACGACGACGGCCGCCCCCACCATGTGAGGGCCACCATCAAGATCTTCGGGCTGGTGGACAACGAGATTCTCGAATATCACTGGGGCCCCGACTGGGTGGTCTGGGATGCCGAGGCAACGTTTCAACAGCATGGACAGCACGTGGAGTACACCCTCACGCGCGAGGGCGTCGACAAGACCCGGGTGCGCTTCGACATCACGGTCGAACCGTCGGGACCGATTCCCGAGTTCCTCGTCAAACGGGCCAGCAACATCGTGTTGGCCACCGCGACCGAGGGGCTGCGCGAGCGGGTTACGGGTCGGGCGAAGGACGCCCGTGAGCCGCAGTAGCGCTTCGGTCGCGTAGCGCCGTCAGCCGGCGGATCGCCTCGTCGAGGGTGTCATCCCGTTTGGCAAATGTGAACCGCACCAGGTGATTCCAGAGCCTGGCAGGCTCGCCGTCGGGGTCGCAGAAGGCCGACATCGGGATCGCGGCCACCCCGACCTTCCCGGGCAGCGCGGCACAGAACGCGGTGCTGTCGTCATAGCCCAATGGACGGGGATCCGCGCACAGGAAGTAGGTGCCCGAACTGTCGTGGACGTCGAAGCCCACTTCGGCCAGTGCGCTCGCCAGTCGGTCACGCCTGGCCTGCAACGCGGTGCGCAGTGCGGCCACCCAGGCCTCTTCGTTATTGAGCGCCTCAGCCACCGCCGGCTGGAACGGGGCGCCGCCGACGTAGCTCAGATACTGCTTGGCTGCCCGTACCCCGGCGATGAGATCGGATGGGCCGCAAGCCCATCCGATCTTCCAGCCGGTGCAATTGAACATCTTGGCGGCACTGGAGATGGTGACGGTACGTTCGGCCATTCCCGGGAAGGTGCCCGGGGGCAGGTGCCGGCGGCCGTCATACACCAGGTGCTCGTACACCTCGTCGGAGATGACCAGCAGGTTCGCCTCGACGGCGATTTCCGCGACGGCCGCCAGCTCGGCATGCGTGAGCACCATGCCGGTGGGGTTGTGCGGTGAGTTGAGTATCAGCGCTTTGGTGCGCGGCGTCACCGCGCGGCGCAGCGCGTCGACGTCCAGCGCGAAGCCGCGGCCATCCAACACCAGTGGGACGACAACCCGCCGCGCCCCGGCCATCGCCACCACCGGCGAGTAGGAGTCGTAGAAGGGCTGGATCAAGATCACCTCATCGCCCGGCTCGACCAGTCCGAGCACCGCCGCGGCGATGGCTTCGGTCGCGCCGACCGTCACCAGCACTTCGGTGTCCGGGTCGTAGTCGACGCCGTAGTGCCGTTTGCGATGCGCGGCGATGGCGTGGCGTAGCGGCGCCATCCCGATCCCCGGCGGGTACTGGTTGACCCCCCGCGCGATGGCATCCTGCGCGGCCCTGAGCATCCCGGGTGGGCCGTCCTCATCGGGAAAACCCTGCCCGAGGTTCA
>NZ_DASRBZ010000551.1:0-2189 GCF_035653355.1 Mycobacterium sp.
GCTCCTGATGTTATTGAGTTTTCACTCATCAGCGTAAGTACGTCGTTTCGGACTTCCTGCCGATCATGAACGTATTGGGCGTCAGCTCACGGCGTGCTTGCGGCCGCAGTGTCCATGAGGCCATGGCCAGTGCGGCGAATACCAACGGAGCTACGACAGCCTTGGCGCCATCGCCCGCCCAGATGTGGGACGCCGTCGCTCCGAGGTAGATGAAGATCAGTCCCGCATATGCCCATTCCTTGAGCCGCGGGAGGCGCGGTGCCAGCAGTACAACGCCGGCCAAGACATAGCACACACCGAGAATGCTCGTGAAGTACAGGGGATAGCCGAGGTGCGTTACAACGCGCTTAAACGGCTGCAGTTGCGCCGCGCCCATCGCCCCACCCACAAAACACTCGGCTGCAATCACGGCAGTTGTCGTCCAGTAGGCGATGACCCGCAGACTTCCGCGGGAAATGGAGGGCATCAGGCTGGGCCTCCTTGTATCGAGCGTGTCGAGGTCTCAGTACATCGACACCTCGCGGTCGCAAAGTGTGACCGCTTCACCGAGCCAGCAGCCACCCCTCGACGTGCCGGTAGAACGTCGAACGCCGCGCCGGCCGACGGGCGGCCACACCGTCGCGGGTGACCAGCACTCCGGTGCAACCGAGCTGAGCGGCCCGCCCCGGCACCCAGCGATAAGGCCAGCGGCCCAGCACGCGGGCCCGCAGACCCGGCAGCGCAACTGTCGGCATGATCCGCACCCCGGCGACGTCGCCGTCGAACAGCGTCAGATCGTCGACCACCGCTTCACCGTGCAGCGGCCCGTCGGTGCCCCGCCATACCGCGCTTCCCACGATCACCGCCCCGGTGTCGTCGCGGATCAGTGGCACCCGCCGAGCTGAACCGCGCCGCGCCCGCCGCGCCGCCCTGCGGCCCGCCGGCACCCGATACGCCCGGGTGGCCGTGGTCCGGCGGCGCGGCGCATAACCGACCTCGACGTCGAGCCGGTCTGCCCGCAGTAGCCGGGTCAGCACCGCCGCCAGGTCGGCGTCGACGCCCACCACCACCAGGCGCCGGAACCGGCCGATCGCCGCGTCGATATCGCCCGGACCGTCGACGCGCTGGACCGGCAGCCCCCGCAGCGTGCGCTGCAGCGATCGGTCGCCGAACAACAGCACCGCCGTGTTCACGGCGTCCTCGCAAACCACTGGGATAGTGTGGGTCACCGGCTGGACCACAATCAGCGGGAGCACGTCATGCCGGCAGTCGTCCTGATCGGCGCCCAGTGGGGCGACGAGGGCAAAGGCAAGGCCACCGATCTGCTCGGCGGCCGCGCGCAGTGGGTAGTGCGCTACCAGGGCGGCAACAACGCCGGGCACACCGTGGTCTTGCCCACCGGCGAGAACTTCGCGCTGCACCTCATTCCCTCCGGAGTGCTGACCCCTGGCGTCACCAACGTCATCGGCAACGGGGTAGTGGTCGATCCCGGTGTGCTGCTCGACGAGCTGGCCGGTCTGGAGGCCCGCGGCGTCGACACCTCCCGGCTGCTGATCTCCGCCGACGCGCACCTGCTGCTGCCGTATCACGTTGCGATCGACAAGGTCACCGAACGCTATATGGGCAACAAGAAGATCGGCACCACCGGCCGCGGCATCGGGCCGTGCTACCAGGACAAGATCGCCCGCATCGGGATCCGGGTGGCGGACGTGTTCGACCCGGACTCGCTGACCCGCAAGATCGAGGCGGCGTGCGAGTTCAAAAACCAAGTGCTAGTGAAGATCTACAACCGCAAGGCGCTGGAACCGGCCCAGGTGGTCGACACTTTGCTCCGGCAGGCCGAGGGTTTCAAGCACCGCATCGCCGACACCCGGCTGCTGCTCAACGCGGCGCTGGAACGCGGCGAGACGGTGTTGCTGGAAGGGTCGCAGGGCACGCTGCTGGACGTCGACCACGGCACCTATCCGTATGTGACGTCGTCAAATCCGACGGCGGGCGGCGCGGCCGTCGGCTCCGGCATCGGCCCGACGCGCATAACTACCGTGCTGGGAATCCTCAAGGCCTACACCACCAGAGTGGGATCGGGGCCATTCCCCACGGAATTGTTCGACGAGAACGGCGAATACCTGTCCAAGACGGGCGGCGAGTTCGGGGTGACCACCGGCCGGCGGCGCCGCTGCGGCTGGTTCGACGCCGTCATCGCCCGCTAT
>NZ_DASRBZ010000552.1:0-15889 GCF_035653355.1 Mycobacterium sp.
TCAAGCTCACGATCTATGTGGGCCGTCAGGAGCGGGTGGACGGAATGCCGGCCTACCGTGCGGTGTGCGATCTGCTGTATCGGTGCGGATTCGCCGGGGCCGCAGTGTTTCTCGGGGTCGACGGCACCGCGCACGGTGCGCGCTACCGGGCCCGGTTCTTCAGCCGCAATGTCAATGTGCCGCTGATGATCATCTCGATCGGGACGGCGGCGCAGGTTTCGGCCGCGGTCGCCGAACTCAGCGCGACCGTACCCAAGCCGTTGCTGACCGTCGAGCGGGTGCGGGTGTGCAAGCGCGACGGGGCGTTGTTGGCGCGACCGCACCGGCTGCCGACGACCGACACGCGGGGACGCCCGGTGTGGCAGAAGCTGATGGTGCACACCAGCGAAGCCGCCGGGCATGGCGGTTTGCCGATTCACCGCGCGCTGGTCCGCCAGCTGCTGGAGTCGGGCATGGCCAGCGGCGCGACGGTGCTGCGCGGCATCTGGGGATTTCACGGTGACCACAAACCGCACGGCGACAAGCTGTTTCAGCTGGCCCGGCGGGTGCCGGTGTGCACGATCATCATCGACAAACCGGAGTGGATCGCCCGCAGTTTCGACATCGTCGACGAGTTGACGGCCGGACATGGGCTCGTGACAAGCGAAATGGTTCCTGCGGTGGTGTCAGTCGACGGATCACGCCGCCCCGGCGGTATGCACCTAGCGAGCTACGACTACTGACCAGGCTGCGCCCGCAGCCGCCGCACGTCCTCGGGTGAGCGCGGCAGTGCGTACAGCGCCATGCGCCGATTCGGCATGTCATGTTCGCCGAGAAATACGCAGCCGGCGCGCTCACAGAACCGGCGCCCCATCTGGTTGCGGTGGTCGGGGTCGAACATGATTCGGCGGCAGCGTGGTTCGTAACTGAGCACGCTTAAGACGAGGTGTGGCAGCAAGGATTGCACGATTCCCTTTTTCAAGACCCTCGAGTCCGGCACCGCGGCGTGCACGCCCACATCGTAGGGGTCGGCTTCATAGCGCGTCGCGATGGAATCTTTTGCGGCCCAATAAACTTCGAAGTAGGCTCCGTCTATTCCGTCAAGGCTGCCGATGAACGGCCGAGAATAGCTGCCGTCGAGTTGAGCACGCAAGTGGCGATACCAACGCGACGTAGGCCAGGCAGATTCCCACGCGTCGGCCAGCAGCGGTTGATTCATCCACTCCGCGATCATCTCCGCGTCGACGTCAGGATCAGCGAGGCGCATAGCGTATGGTTCGGGCAGTTCGAGCGCGCTCGGCGGCGGTGGAAGGGTGCGGACCTCGTCGGGAAGGTCGTCGGTCAACTCCCGCGGCAGGATTCGTTCGGTCTCGGTCATGCTAAGCAGCGAGCCTACCGAAGCCGGTGCTGGTCACCGGCCCCTAAGCAGCTTCGCCAGCACGGCCGCCTGACTGGCTTGCGGATCGCGGGTGGCGGTCACCAGCGTCACGGGCCCACGCTTGGTCAGCTTGCGCAGTTCCTCCAGCGCGTCACTGCCCTGCAGTTCTTTCTCGTAGCGCGACGCGAACTCGTCGAAACGCTCAGCCTTATGGCCGTACCATCGGCGCAGTTCGTTCGACGGCGCGACATCTTTCAGCCAGGTGCCGACCCGCGGATCATCCTTGCGGAACCCACGCGGCCATACCCGGTCCACCAAGATGCGTTGCCCGTCGTCAGCGCCTGGCTCGTCATAGACCCGCGCCACCCGGATTCGCCTCTTGGCGCTCATGCGGTCAGGGTAGCGACGGGCGCGCGTGAATTGAACCGCTCGAAGGCCCCACCAGTGCTTGAGTAAGCACTAGGCGGGGCCTCCGTCGGGTTCAGCTAGGCACGCGGCGTCTGGCCGCGGGTGCCGGGCCCTGCAGCGCCGGCAGCGGGAAATGTCTCCTTGCGGCGCATCAGTCCGGCAAGTCCACCCAAGCCGAGCAGGCCGACCAAGCCCCATAAGCCGGTGTGGTCGCTCTTTTGGTTGTTCTGATTGTTGTCTGGTTGCGCCACCGTCGTCGTGGTAGACGACGGGACGGGCGCGCTCTGCACGGTGGCATTCGCCACCCCAGCACCGCCGAACAACAGCGCCCCCGTGGCCGAAACGGCAGCAATGGTCTTACGCATAAACATCCTCCAGGTAACAGGTAATTAGAGTGCCGGAAAATCGATAGGACAAAGTGGCTGATCTTCAGGCACGAACGACAGAGAAAGCCCGAGGTTCAAGGTCGAACGCACGTCCCTTGTACCCTGCGGCAACTTCTCGCAAACATTGGCCGCCGCGGTTCTATCCCTGCTGGCTACCTATTCGGCGTCGCTCGCGGGGAGGCGTTTGGGCAAGATGCCGCGCGGGGTATGCCGGGGCATCGAGCGGCGCACAGCCCTTGGCGCCTTCGACTCCCCCGACCACTGGAGGTTTCAGCATGGCCGACATGATTGTCGAATCACCTGACGAAGTAATCGCCTTCCTCAAGGCACAGCACGACCTCATTGAGGACATGTTCGACGAAGTGCTGCACGCCTCGGACCCACAGGCACGCGAGAAGCCGTTCGTGGCGTTGCGTCAGTTGCTCGCCGTGCATGAGACAGCCGAGGAAATGGTGGTGCATCCCCGGGTGCGCCGCGAGGTGGACGACGGCGACGCGATTGTCGATGCGCGACTGGAAGAGGAGCACGACGCGAAGGAGCTGCTGTCGAGCATTGAAAGCCTCGAGGTCACCTCACAAGAGTTCATCGACGAGCTCACCAAGCTGCGCGAGGCAGTGCTCGACCACGCCGAGCATGAAGAGACGGAGGAATTTCCTAGGCTGCAGCGAGAGCTCGACACCGACGACCGCAAGCGGATGGGCACAGCGGTGCGAGCGGCTGAGGCCATCGCGCCAACGCGGCCGCATCCCGGTGTTGAATCGGCGAAGTTGAACCTGGCTGTCGGACCGTTCGCGTCGATGCTCGACCGCGCTCGTGACCTGATCCAGCAAGCCATCGGTTAGCCGACTGCGGTACCCGCTCGCCTCGTTACACGCTAGCTTTTGCAGGTGGCCCTCATTCGCGCGCTGCCGGTGGCGAGGCTGCACGGAGCATTCAATGCGGCGGGCGGACTGTGGCCGTTGGTCCATCTCCGCAGCTTCGAGGCGGTGCTCGGACCGAAGGTAGACCGCTGGTTGGTGTACACCGTCGCAGGGCTGATGGTGTGCATCGGCACGGCACAGCTGACCTCCAGCGCGCACCCCGCCAGTGTCCGCCAGGCCCGCCGCCTCGGCGTCGGCACCGCGCTCACTCTCGGCGGTATCGACTTGGTGTATGTGGCCCGCCGGCGAATCAGCCCCATGTACCTCGTCGATGCGGCAGCCGAGGCAGCGTGGCTACTTGCCTGGGCCAGGACTTTTAGCAGCGTGCACGACAATCGAATCCATGGCTGACGACACCGTCAGGCTGACCGATATCGCGGTCCGGCTACCCGGTCTGTTGATGGATGCACCGGTAATCCTGCGCGGGGTGTTGACTGCGTTTTTGACTCGCCCGTCGGCCAAGACCTCGATCGGAAAGGTCTTCGAGCACCGCGCGGCACGGCACCGCGATGACGTCTTCATCCGATTCCAAGACGAAGCCCTGACCTACGGTCAGGCCAACGAAACCGCCAACCGGTATGCCGCCGTGCTCGCCGCACGCGGAGTCAAGCGAGGCGATGTCGTCGCCATCATCCTGGAAAACTCGCCCGAAACAGTGCTGTTGATCATCGCGGTGATGAAACTGGGCGCGATCGCCGGCATGCTGAACTACCACCATCGCGGCAAGGTGCTCGCCCACAGCGTCGAGCTGCTCAAGGCCACCGCACTGATCGGCGACGACACGTTGCTCCGGGCCGTCGACGAATCCGGCGCCGAAGTGGCCCAAACGCTTAGCGCAGACGAACTCGAACGACTCGCCGTCGACGCGCCAACCGAGAATCCGGCGGTGACGTCGTCGGTGCGAGCGCAGGAGCCGGCTTTCTACATCTTCACCTCCGGCACCACCGGCGCACCGAAAGCCAGTGTGATGACGCATTACCGGTGGCTTCGAGCGCTTGGCGGATCCGGTGCCCTTGGCATGCGGCTAAAAAACAGCGACACGTTGTACTGCTGCCTGCCGCTGTACCACAACAGTGCGCTGACCGTCGGGGTGTCGGGGGTGCTCAGCGCCGGCGCTACTCTCGCGCTCGGCCGGTCGTTTTCCGCGTCGCGGTTTTGGGACGAAGTACGCCGCTACGACGCCACCGCGTTTCTGTACATCGGCGAGATCTGCCGTTACCTGCTCAACCAGCCCGACAAAGACACCGACCGCAAACATCGAGTCCGAGTCATCGGCGGCAACGGGTTACAGCCCGACATTTGGGAGGAGTTCGTCACCCGCTTCAACATCCCTCGGGTCTTCGAGTTCTACGGTGCCAGCGAGGGCAACACCGGTTTCGTCAACCTCTTCAACATCCCGAAGACCGCCGGCGTCTGCCCGACCGCGGTGGCTTTCGTCGAGTACGACCCAGAAACCGGCGAGCCAGTTCGCGATGAGAAGGGCCGAGTGCGCAAGGTCCGCGGCGGCGCTCCGGGGCTGTTGCTGAGCAAGGTCACCAAAAAGCAGCCGTTCGAGGGCTACACCGACGCGGAGGCGACCGAAAAGAAGTTGGTGCGCAACGCTTTCCGGGAAGGTGACGCGTGGATCAACACGGGCGATCTGATGCGTCCACAGGGCTGGCGGCATGCCGCGTTCGTCGACCGGCTCGGCGACACGTTTCGGTGGAAGGGCGAGAATGTCGCGACGACGGATGTCGAAGCCGCGGTGTCGACCGATCCGACCGTCGAAGCAGTGACGGTCTTCGGGGTAAAGGTGCCGGGCGCCGACGGGCGCGCCGGGATGGCGGCGGTGGTGCCGAAAGAGGGCCAGTCGTTAGACGGCACATCGCTGGCCAAGACGGTGTACGAGCAACTCCCCAGCTATGCGATGCCGCTATTTGTGCGAGTCGTCGATTCACTGGAGCACACACCGACGTTCAAGAAGAAAAAAGCCGCCCTGCGCGAGCAAGGCTACGGGCCCGACGTCACCGATCCGCTGTATGTGCTCGAAGGTCGCGAGGACGGCTATGTCCCCTACTACGACGAGTACCCCGGCGAAGTAGCGGCCGGCTCCCGACCGAAAAGCTGACCACCCGCTCAGTTCCTGGCGATACCGGCGGCGTGCTCCAGTTCGCAGAGCGCCGGTTCGATGCCGTCGGCCAACTGGTCGATGTCGCTAGCGATCTCGGGTGTGGTGACGAATCCGAAGTCGACCGAGCCGCGGTAGCTGAAGCAGGTGACGTTGAGCCCGACGTCCATCACCAGCGGGCCGATCGGCACCAGCGTTTCAACCACTGCCCCGGCCATGTAGATCGGGAAATCGGGTCCTGGCACGTTGGAGACCACCAGATTGATCGGGGCGACGTTTCGCCCGAGCCGACTGGCGGTGTATGCGCGCGCCGCCAGTCCCAGCAGCCCAGGTGGAGTCGTTTCCGTCAGTCCCATAATTTGGTGTGCCGTAAGGGCTTTCGCCATCGACTTGGCGCCCTGCGTGCTGGCGTGGATGGCTTTCATTCGCTCACCCGGATCTGGGACGTTGGTCGGAAGGCTGACCGTCATTGAGCTGATCTGGTTTCCGACGTCGGTGTTCTCGCGGCGGGTAGACACCGGCACCTGGGCCAGCAGCGGCCGGTCCGGCAGCTCCTCTCGATCGTCCAAGTAGCGGCGCATGGCACCGCATACGAGCGCCAGCACCACATCGTTGACCTTCACGGCGAAGGCGTCTTTGACCGCTTTGACGCGGTTGAGCGGCACCCGGCTCCCGCTGATGCGCCGGTGCGGCGACACCGGGGCGTTGAAGCGTGTGATTGGCGCGTCGAAATAGCGGGGCGGCTTGTTGGTCAGCCCACGCACCGCTAGCTGCTGACGCGCTACCTGCTCGACCATTCGCATCATTCGGTAGGGCGTCCGCACCGCGAGGTTGAAAAGCCCGCCGACCGCGCGGAGTTCCAACCGCGGGATGCCGACCCCGACAAGCGAATCCTTCGGCTCGTCGGCGGGCGGGCGCGGTTCGGGGGTGGCGTCAAGCATGATTTCGCTGAGCCCGGCGCCGGAGACGCCGTCGATGAGGGCGTGGTGCATTTTTGTCAGGGTGGCCACCCGGCCGTTCGCGACGCCCTCGATGAACCACATCTCCCACAGCGGACGCCCGCGATCCAACTTGTAGGACATCAACCGCCCGATGAGGTCGTCGAGTTCTTTGCGGCCGCCCGGCGGCGGCACCGCGATCCGGCGGATGTGGAAGTCGATGTCGAGATCGGCGTCCTCAACAAACCACGGTCGGTCTAATCCCAGCGGCGCGCCGGCCACCCGGTAGCGCAGCTGCGGCATTTCCGGCAGTCGGCTCGCCAGCAGGTCGCGAACCACGTCGAAAGAAAAGCCCGGAGCGTCCGACGGATCGCAAATCATCAAGCCGCCGACATGCATATGCCAGCCCGGTGTTTCTGCAAACCAGAACGCCGCATCAGCGCTGGAGAGCCGTTTCATGTCCATAGCCTAGGGACGGGTAGCGGACACCGACGCGAATTCGTGATTGCCTAAAGCCGGCCTGCCTGAGTCGCGGGCTTCGTGGCCTGGCAGTCATTAGGCTCGTTGACATCGATCTCTTGCCCGACCGGAGTCGGGCAGTAGGGGGCAGAGATGGAGGAGAGGGCCAAAAACACAATCCCGGCGGCGTCTCCCACTGGTCACCGGGGACGGGGGTTTTCTGATCAGCGGCGCGCCGTTACGGGTCCGCTGTGGCAGGCGCTGGGGCCGTTCACCCGGACTGGCGGCTTCTACGCCCGGTCGTGGGCCGACTATCTGGATCGTCAGCCCGGCGAGCTTCCCGTGGGACGACCCAGCATCACGCTCGCGGCACAGGCATTTCTCGACGAAATCGTCCTGTTGGGTTTTCACATGCTGCGGTCGGCGCCCGACGCACCGACACAGGACCGCATCCATCGCGAGGTGATCGCGGCACTCGACCTGTATGGCCAAAGGGGCTGGCTTGAGCATCCCGAGGGGTTTTTCGCCACGCCCCCACCACCGAGCGGCGTGTCGATCAGTCCAGTCAATAGCCGCGGGCGCACCTACGAACGCATGTCCTTCCCTAGTGAGTATCAGCCGCATGCAGGCGAACCGGGCCGAGAACGCTGGCTTAGCTATGCCTGCAACAACCGGGTGTACGCATTGATGCTGCGGCACAGTGAGCCGCGCCCATGGCTCGTGTGCATACACGGCGCCGAAATGGGAAGGGCCGCACTTGATCTCGCGTTGTTTCGGGCGTGGCATCTGCACTGCGATCTTGGCCTGAACGTCGTGCTTCCGGTGCTTCCCATGCACGGCCCTCGTGCGCGCGGCCTACCGAAGGGCACCTCGTTCCCTAGTGCCGACGTACTCGATGACGTTCATGGTGCGGCGCAAGCGGTTTGGGACATCCGGCGCCTGCTGTCGTGGATCCGGTCACAAGGGCCCGCCGCAATCGGACTAAACGGCATCTCGCTCGGCGCATACCTCGCCTCGCTGGTCGCCAGCCTCGACGACGGTCTGGCCTGCGCGATTCTCGGTGTTCCTCCGATCGATCTGGTCGAACTGGTCAGCCGTCATACCGGCCTCAGCCACTATGACGCGCTCAGTGAGACGCTGGGACTGGCCAAGCCGATCGGCCAGATGATCTCTCCGCTTTCGCTGACTCCCCGGGTGCCGCAGCGGGGCCGCTTCATCTACGTCGGGATCGCTGACCGCTTGGTCCACCCGCGCGAAGAAGCCGCCCAGCTGTGGCAGCACTGGGGCAAACCGGAGATCTGTTGGTACCCCGGCGGCCACACCTGGTTCTACCGCTCGCGGCCGGTGCAGCGATTCGTGGACCATGCGCTCGAGGAGTCCGGGCTGCTGGACCGTTGAGGGCGGTCGCGGGTCCGTAGCCTGGTGACGTGAGTGTTGCACCGGATACGACGGTCGTCCTGCAAGACCGCTTCGCCCGCGAGTTGCCGGAGCTGGCCGTGCGCTGGCAAGCCGAGACGCCTCCCGACGCGCAGCTGCTCGTGCTCAACGAGCCGCTGGCCACGGAGCTCGGGCTGGACGCCGGCTGGCTGCGGACGTCCGACGGGGTGCACTTCTTGGTAGGAAACCGCGTTCCCGACGACGCCACTCCGGTAGCCCAGGCCTACGCCGGGCATCAATTCGGCGGCTACGTGCCGCGGTTGGGCGACGGTCGAGCCTTACTCCTCGGCGAGCTGGTCGACGGCCGCGGCGGGCTTCGCGACATCCACCTGAAGGGCTCCGGGGCCACCCCGTTCGCACGCGGTGGTGACGGCCTAGCCGCCGTTGGACCGATGCTGCGCGAATACATCGTCAGCGAGGCGATGCATGCGCTGGGTGTACCGACGACACGATCGCTGGCGGTCGTGGCCACGGGACGCCCGGTACAGCGCGAGACGCTGCTGCCCGGCGCCTTGCTGGTCCGTATCGCGAGCAGTCATCTGCGGGTAGGCAGCTTCCAATACGCCGCGGCTAGCGGTGATGTCGACCTGCTGCGGCGCCTGGCCGATCATGCGATTGCCCGCCATCATCCGAGCGCCGCCGCAGCCGAGCGTCCGTACCTCGCACTCTTCGAGGCCGTCGTCGCTGCCCAGGCGTCGCTGGTGGCGCGCTGGATGCTTGTCGGGTTCGTCCACGGCGTCATGAACAGCGACAACATGACCATCTCCGGCGAGACCATCGACTACGGGCCCTGCGCCTTCATGGAGGCCTACGACCCCGAGACGGTCTTCAGTTCCATCGACTTCTGGGGGCGCTACGCCTACGGCAACCAGCCCGAGATGGCGGCGTGGAACCTGGCCCGGTTAGCTGAGTCGCTTCTCCCGTTGATTTCGGACACCGACGACGAGGCGCTCGCGCTTGCAGAGAAGGCGTTCGGCGCGTTCCTCCCGCAGTACCAGGCCGCCTGGTCGGCGGGCATGCGAGGCAAGCTGGGCTTGGCTGCAAAGATCGAGGCCGACGTCGTCGCAGCATTGGCCGACGAGTTGCTCCACCTGCTGCGGGAGAGCCACGTCGACTACACCTCGTTCTTCCGTCACCTCAGCCAGGCAGCCCGTGGTGAGGCCGAATCCGCGCGCGGGATGTTCATCAACCTCGACGCGTTCGACGACTGGATGTCGCGGTGGCGAGCCCTTGGGCCAGACGCCGAATTGATGGACCGGGTGAACCCGATCTACATCCCGCGCAACCACCTGGTCGAGGAGGCTTTGACCGCGGCCACAGCCGGCGAGCTCGATCCCGTTCACCGACTCCTTGCCGCGGTGACCGCGCCGTATGTCGAGCGGCCGGGTTTCGACCGCTACGCCTCCCCGGCGCCAGAGGATTTCGGCGCATACCGCACGTTCTGCGGCACTTAAGCCGGCGGGGCCGCGCCGAGGAGTGTTCTGCCGAGGACGTGGATCAGCCGTTGCCGCGATCATCGTCGGCGCAGAACAATTGATTTGTGACGGAAATGCCGAGCCGTTGGCTACGTCGTGACACCGGCCAGGCTCGTATCGAGCGCGGAAGCCCGCGCTGGATTGTTGGTCTGGCGATCCTGATCGCTGGGCTGACGTTGCTCGTGTCCGTCTTTCTCGATTGGGGTCGCATCACCATCGGCGAACGGTCGAACAGCATTGCGCAGATTTCGGTGTCCGGGGCGGGCGGCGTTTCGGTGACCATGCCGCAAGATGACCCGGAATTCGAGCGCTACGTCGCGAAGTCGCTCGAACATGTGGTAAGTCATCGCGGTTTGTGGGTCGCCGTCATCGGGGTCCTGGTCGTTGCCGCCGGTGCCGCGTATTTGTGGCTGCTCCCCCGAGAGGAGGCGGCCGTGGGTGTGGTGGTGCTAGCCGGCATCGCTTCGGCTTTGTGCCTATCCGCCGCATTCAACCTTCGACGAATTTTCGGCGAGGCCTTCGACGTGAACGTCGGCCACTACTCACTGGGCATCGGCCTGGTGGTGGCTTGCTGCGCGACGATATGTCTCATCGCGCTGGGTGTGGCAGCGCTCGTTTTGGAGCGCGGCACAGCCGAATAGTTCGCAGTCGTGGCATCGGATGCCGGACGTATGCTCGCCTACATGAGCGGGCTCGCGGCCGACGCGCCTGTGCTGGTACGCGCAGACGGCCAAGTGGCTCGGCTCACCCTGAACCGGCCGGAAAAGCGCAACGCACTCAGCCTCGACCTCATGCGGGACCTGATCGCGGCGCTGCACCGGCTCGGTGAGGATCCCGACGTGCGGGTAATCGTCATCGACGCGGTCGGACCGGTGTTCTCCGCGGGGCATGACTTGAGCGAGATGGTCGGCCGCGACGTTCCCTTCTATCAGCGCCTGTTCGACGTGTGCACCGAGCTCATGGAAACCATTCACCGCCTCCCCCAACCGGTGATCGCGAAGGTCGAGGGAATGGCAACAGCGGCGGGCTGTCAGCTTGTCGCCGCGTGCGACCTCGCCGTGGCCACCCACGGGGCACGTTTCGCCACTCCGGGAGTGAAGATCGGGCTGTTCTGCTCGACCCCGATGGTGCCTTTGTCGCGCGCCATCGGCAGAAAGCGTGCCCTGGAGATGTTGCTTACCGGCCAGCCGATCTCCGCTGAGACCGCGCACGAATGGGGCCTGGTAAATCGCGTGGTTTCGGCGGACACGATTGACGACGAGCTCGGCGCGATCGTCGACGCCATCGCAGCGTCGAGCCCGTTGACCGTAGGCATTGGCAAGGAAGCGTTCTACGCACAGATCGAGCTCGACGAACATCGAGCCTACGATCTGACGAAGGCCGTGATGGCGATGAACGCCCGCGCCGACGACGCCCAAGAGGGCATGTGTGCATTCCTTGAGAAGCGTCCAGCAACCTGGGGTCGACGCTAGCTGCCGTCAGTAGTGGTAGGTGTCCGATGGCGCGGGCCGGTGAACTGGTTCGTCCTCAAACTCAGCGGCTTCGATCCCGTAGGCACGAGCCAGATCGAGGATCTTGGTGGCCCGAGCGATGCGCGGAAGGTCGGACCCATTGCGGATCTCTCCCCCGTCGCGTTCGAACTCGGCGAAAAACTCTTTGGCCCAAGCAATTTCGTCCTGTGACGGGGATAGCCCCTCGTTCACCACAGAGCATTGGTCCGGGGAAAGGCAGATCTTGCCCGTCATACCGAACTCAGCGGAGACAGCGGTCGCCTCGATCAATTTCAGCGGGTTGGAGCCAATAGTCGGCCCGTCGATCGCACTGGGCAGGTTGGCTGCCTTGGCGGCGATCGTGAAGCGGGACCGGGCGTAAGCCAGCGTGGCCGGGTCTTCCCCGAAACCGGTGTCGCGGCGGAAATCGCCGATGCCGAAGGCGAGCCTGAAAGTGCCCTTGGCGGAAGCGATCTCGGTGATGCGCTCCAGGCCGCGGGCCGTTTCGACCAGCGCCACGATCGGCACGTTGGGCAATCGCTTGGCTGTCTCGGTCACATGGTCCACCGATTCGACCATCGCCAGCATCACCCCGCCGACCGAGGTGTCGGTCAACACGTCGAGATCATCGGCCCACCACGGGGTGCCGAAGCCGTTGATGCGAACCCAATCGCTGTTTCCGGCGCGAAGCCAACGGGCGACGTGGTCGCGGGCTGTGGCCTTGTCCTTGGGAGCGACCGCATCCTCGATGTCGAGCACGACGATGTCGGCAGGAGAGCGCGCGGCGTCGTCGAACCGGTCGGGGTGCGCGCCGTTGACCAATAACCAGCTCCGGGCGAGAACCGGGTCGATGCGTGAGCCGAAGCCAGCGGCATCCGGCGCGGTGGTCTCGATCTGTTCGTACATCGAGTGATCTGCCGTCTCTTGTTCCGTGGGTGGTTACTTCTATCCCCAACCGTAACGGTGTCTTCAACGAACCTGGACCCGAGCTAGGTGCCGCGGGGCTGATCCGCCGTGCCAGAGCGTGCCGCGTTCTGACCCTTGCGCCTCTTTCGAGCGGCTAGCGTTTTATCGGTGGAGGCCGGCGAGGTCATTGGTGGCCGCTACGAGCTGCGAGGCATCCTGGGCCGCGGCGGCATGGCGGAGGTCCGCGAGGCGTGGGACCGTCGTCTGCGGCGGGTGGTAGCCGTAAAGCTGCTGCATCCCGCTCTCACCGACTTGACCGAGAAACGGCTGCGCTTTGAAGCCGAGGCCCGAGCAGCTGGCGCGCTGGCCAGTCCACACATCGTGGTTGTGCACGACTGCGGCGAGTACAACGGCACTCCCTTCATCGTGATGGAGCGACTACCCGGCGCTTCGCTGGCCGACGAGATCGCCGGGGGCCCGCTGCCCCAACCATTGGTGCGTGATGTGCTCGCCGACGTCCTCGAAGGATTAGCGCTGGCCCACGATGCCGGAATTCTGCACCGCGACATCAAGCCAGGAAACATCCTGTTCAGCGGATCTGGCGGTGTGAAGGTCACGGACTTCGGCATCGCCAAGACCGCCGAGGCGGCGTACACCCTGACGGGACAGATCGTCGGCACGCTCGCCTACCTCAGCCCGGAGCGAATATCGGGAAGGTCGGCGACCGTATCCGACGACATCTACGCCGTCGGTGTGGTCGGCTATGAGGCGCTGACCGGTCGCCGACCTTTTATCCAGAAAGAGATCGGCGCATTAGCGCATGCCATCCTCACGGAGCAACCGCCACCCATCGCCGCACTGCGGCCGGATGTGTTGCCTGAGCTGGCGGCCGTGATCGAACGGGCCATGGCACGCGACCCCGTGCAACGGTTCGGCAGCGCGCGGGAGATGCGCGCCGCCCTTTTGGGCGGTGAGCCGCCGCCGGCGGCTCCGGCGCCGCCCGAGGTCCGGGTGCCGCCAGAGCGGCCAAAGCTCCCGGTGCCGCCGGTGCGGCCCGCTACCCGGGTGCTTGACGCGCCGCTGCCACCGCCGACCAACGCGCCGCCACCCACGCCGACCTACGCCCCGCTCGTCACCGCCAGCCCCGGGACCAGTCGGGCGCGCAAACTGTGGGCGGCTGGCGCCCTTGTGGTCGCCCTCGTGCTGGCGGTGCTCCTACTCGCGCTTGATCAGCCGTTTTCGTCGCCGCCGACACCAGTAACCGGCGTAACCAGCACCACCACGCCGATACCGACCGCAACCACCACCACGACCACGCCGTCAACAACGACGCCCGCCCCAGAGCCGCCACCGCCGCCGCGGCATCCCGGAAAGGGCAAGGGCAAGTGGCAGGGTGACTGAGTCCGCTCGCAGCTGCAGTCAGGCGATCGACGCCTGCACGGAGCCAGACGCCTTTACTTTTTCTTGACCGGGTGTTGAATCGTCCTGCTGACGATTGCGATGTGAGTACGCTTCTAGCGGTGGAGCTGGGGGTTTTGGGCCCTCTCCAGGTCCGGCGAGACGGCGCCCCGGTCACCATCCCGGGCGCCAAACCGCGCGCCATCCTCACGATGCTCGGCCTGCACGGCGGTTCGGTGGTATCGACCGAATCGCTGATTGAACTCCTATGGGGCGACGATCCGCCGCGCACCGCAGCAAAGGCCCTCCAGACCCATATCTCCTCGCTGCGGCGCACCTTGGGCGACGGCTTCGTTTTGACGCAGGGAACGGGCTGGATCCTCAACGAGGTCGAGACCGATGCCTCGCGGTACAAACAGGCCACCAAGACGGGCCGAGATGCCGCAGCCGCCGGCGACGCAAGCCAAGCCACGGTCCGCTTCGACGAGGCGCTGGCGCTCTGGCGCGGAACTCCCGAGCTGCCCGATTCCCGCCGGGGAATATCGGAGAAAACGCGCTGGGCCGAGGGCCATGCGGCGCTGGTCGAGGACCGGGCTGATGCGCTGCTCGCGACGGGCCGGGCCGCGGAGATCATCGGCGAGCTTGAAGCCGCGGTCGCCGACGCGCCGCTGCGCGAGCGGCGATGGGGTCAGCTGATGCTCGCGCTTTATCGCGCCGGCAGGCAGGGCGAAGCCCTGGGCGCTTACCAACGGGTGCGGTCGCTGCTGGTCGAGGAGCTCGGCGTCGATCCCGGGCCAGAACTTCGGCGGCTGGAGTCCGCGATCGTCGCCCAGGATGCTGCGCTGGACATGCCTGTGGCACAACATGTTCCGTCGGTGACGCGCACGGTGACATTCTTGCTCACCGACATAGAGGGATCGACCGCTGCCTGGGAAGCGGACGCAGAGGCGATGGCGGTGGCGCTCGCCCGCCACGACGAGCTTGTCGAGCAGGTCGTCACGTCGCGCGGTGGGCGGCTGATCAAGACGCGCGGCGAGGGCGATGCCACGTTTTCGGTCTTCGACCGGCCGTCGGCCGCCGCCGCCGCTGCGATCGAATTGCAGGACGCGATCCTTCACGAGCCGTGGGCACTGCGGGAGCCGATGCGAGTTCGGGCGGCATTGCATACCGGCGAGGCAGAGCTGCGCGACGGCGACTACTTCGGACGGGCGGTCAACCGTGCCGCACGCCTGCGGTCGTTGGCGACGGGTGGCCAGATTCTGTGTTCGGGTGCGACGGCCGAGCTCGTCATCGACTCGCTGCCCGACGATGTCGTATTGGTCGACCTTGGGATGCGTCAGCTCAAGAACCTGGCGCGCCCGGAGCATGTTTTCGAGCTGCGGCTCGAACCCGCCGAACCGCCTGCCGAGACAAGCGATGCGCCTCTTGAGCGCCCCGCGCTCCCCGCGGTATTGACCGGTCCCGGACCGTTCGTCGGACGCGGCCGTGAGCTTGAACGACTCGTGTCGGCGTGGCAGACCGTGTTCGCGGGCGGCATGCATGCGGTGCTGATCGCCGGCGAGCCGGGAGTTGGCAAGACACGCTTGGCCGGCGAATGGTCACGGCAGGCCTACCAGCAAGGCGCGATCGTGCTGTACGGCCGTTGCGACGAAGATCTCGGCGCGCCGTATCAGCCCTTCGCCGAAGCCCTGCGCTCGCTCATGCCGTGCCTCGGTGCCAGTCGGCTGCGGGGGCTGCGCGGCGTCGAAGCGCTGCTTGCCCTGGTTCCCGGGCTGACCGATGTGCTGCCCGACGTGACCGCGCCGACCCGCGCCGACCCGGAGACCGAACGCTACGCACTTTTCGACGCCGTCGTCGCGCTGTTGGAACTCGCTTCGGCGAGCGCGCCCGTCGTCCTGATCCTCGACGACCTGCACTGGGCGGCCAAGCCCACACTGCTGTTGTTGCGGCATCTCCTGCGTTTCGGCGAGCACGCCCGCGTGCAGGTCGTCGGGACATACCGCAGCACCGACCTCGACCGCTCTCATCCGCTGGCGGCGATGCTCGCCGACCTGCACCGCGACAGCACCGCTAACCGTCTTGCGCTCAGCGGACTCGACGAGGATGACGTGACCACATATGTGGCCGAGGCCGGCTACGACGACGAAGAGCTCGCCCGGGCGTTGGCGTCGGTCACCGGGGGCAACCCGTTCTTCCTCATCGAGGCGCTGCGCCATGTCGACGAAAGCGGCGGAGTTTGGGATCCCAGTACGTTGCCCCAAGGTGTTCGAGAAGCGGTGAGCCGCAGACTTTCCCGGCTTCCAACGGAGACCAATAAGGCGCTTGGCGCGGCAGCGGTCGTCGGCAGCAGGTTCGCCCTCGATCTGGTCGAGCGGGTGGTCGGCCAGGATTTGGTCGACGCCTTCGACGAGGCGTGCAAGGCGGGCATCGTCATTGAAGAGCCCGGCGGTCGGTACCGGTTCAACCACGCCATCGTCCGACAGTCGCTGCTAGCCGAGCTGGCATCGGTGCGCCGCATGCGGCTACACCAACGCATCGCCGCGACGTTGGAGACCCAGCCCGGCGCAGACGACGAGCTGCTGGCCGAACTGGCTTACCACTATTTCGA